>JAZRCD010000316.1:0-2100 GCA_045635425.1 Ructibacterium sp.
ATGGTTTTGTTGATCCCGAAATGAATATCGTGATTCCTTTGATTTATGAAAATGCAGAGAACTTCTCTGACGGGAAAGCCAAAGTCAAGCAGAACGACAAGTGGTTTTTCATCGATAAATCCGGGAAGGCACTTCCCATAAAAGAAACAGCAATCAGCGGCAGTTACCAAGATGTCGGAAAGTACCATGAAGGCATGTGCCGGGTGTCTACGCTGAGGCTTCGCTTCATGGATCTGGCATATCACTCGGATTATGAAGATATTGCAGGAACCTGGGGTTTTGTGGATGAATCCGGAGAGGTAGTCATTCCTCCTCAGTACATCTATGCCAATGATTTTGAGGGCGGGATCGCTATCGTTTGCAAAGGCAAGTGGACCATTGATCCGAAGTGGGACAACGAATACAACCAAGGCCGGTATTGGACAGAGACCGAGTTGTGGGGTGGCGTTGACCGCGCAGGCAATGAAGTCATTCCCTTCATCTTTGATGAAATCAAATACTTCTACGACACCAATGAGGTATTCATGGCGCACGTTGGCGGCTGGCCGGATGGCAAGTGGGGCGTGATTGATCACCAAGGCAACTGGATAGCAGAACCAATCTTCGAAGATTTCGGATATGATTATTGGGATGGTCTGATCACCTTCTATGCAGAGGATAAATGGAGTGGTGGAGATCCCCCCATCGGCATTTATGATCTAAGAGCCAAGAAAGTCCTGTTTGAACCCCAGTTTCTTAATGTAGATTTCAACGAAGTTGGTACCATCGACATCGAAATATACGACGAGCAACTCGGAAGGACGGTTGCAAAAATCATTGATCGCAACGGAAAAGAATTGTTTCCCTCCGAGTACAGTTCCATCTATTCCTGGAAAGAGCCCTTTGAAGTGATTATTCGGGATGAGAACGGGGCACGGCACGGTTTGATTGACAGAACCGGTAAAGTGCTGCTCCCATGCAAGTACCCTGTCAGTTGGGACGGCCTTTACTGGGAGGAAAAGAGAATCGTTTTTGAAGAGAACGACAATCAAGGTCTGATGGATTTTGATGAAAACGTGATTATCCCGGCAATCTACCACAAAATCTTTGGTGTCGATGCCCCGTTGCTCACTGTATATGTCGGTGAGAAGGACAACTATTTGGTCGGATTGCTCGACCACAACGGTAATGTCATTCTCCCCGCAGAATACAGAAGTATTTCCTGGCTTAAGGACAAGACCCACCTGGTTTGTTGTAAAGACGGTCGCTGTGAAGTGTATCAGTATACTCTGAAGGGCTAATCTATTAAAAACTCCAATTATTTGGTCAATTAATCTTCGTTTCTTATACTTTTCAAGGATTATCAGAAAAAATAACATACGGTAAAAGATTGTGATATGTTAAATCTGCGTTCGATGAACTCTTAAAGTTCCTCTGCAATAACACTTTTTCGACCACTTCCGGGCTTACGCTCCTATGGGACCGCACCCCCTTCAATGTATCGGCGGACCGTGTTACGAGAACAATGAAGCTCCCGTGCGATCGTTCGAATGCTCCAATTCTCCTGTTCGTAGAGCATCCGAATCTACTGATATTGACTCACTTGTATTGCCACCTTTCTGTCTGCCTCCTGTAACTTTTTTGTGGTTACACAATTGTAACAGGAAGCCCTTCTTTTTGACATATGTGGTATACTTTTTTCTGGCGTTTCGCCCTTAAGTGGTCCACTTTAATTATAGCGTTTGCAGTCTTTATTTGGATGTTTTTTTACAGCCCCTTGGAGATTAGTATAACCACTCTCGATACCCCGCACCAACGTCACGATTCATTGTGTTAGGGATATAAAAAAGACCACACAGCAGCTCGTGATGATCGGTTGTGTAGCCCATGTTGGGAAATTATGAAATTCGCTTGCCCGTAAAGAATTTTACCTCAGAAAGACAAGTATTCAGGGTGTAGGGCTGGACGAAACAGTCAACTATGGAAACGGAAGAAGTTGGCATTTATAACCATTGGGCTGGAGATTGTGTTCCGTGGAGTTGCTGAGAGAATCTCCAATTGTTCAAAGAGTATCCCTCTCTGTGTAGCCCCTCCAACACACATCTCCATCCCCTCATGCTG
>JAZRCD010000317.1:0-3402 GCA_045635425.1 Ructibacterium sp.
GTTTCTAAAATTTCGCCCTGGATGGCGTTTCTTACAACAATCTTACTACCCTCTACGTTTTTCAGGTCATAGGCGTGCATAGGCTGACCATACTCTAACATAATGTAGTTGGTGATATCTACCACATTATTGATGGCACGGATACCACAAGCCTTCAACCGCTTCTGCATCCACTCGGGAGAGGGACCAATCTTTACATTCTTAACGGCACGAGCAACAAATCTGGAACACAGTTCGGGATTCTCAATCTCCACCGATGCAAGGGCGTTTACATCGCCACCGCATTCAGGAACAACCACTTCCGGAACCTTAAACTCTCTGCCAAAGGTTGCCGCAGTTTCTCTTGCCAGACCAATGATACTCATACAATCAGGACGATTAGAGGTAATCTCAAACTCTGCAACGCTTTCGTCAAGACCGAGAACCTCCGTGATATCTGCGCCAATGGGAGTATCTTCGGGAAGAATCAACACGCCGGTGGCTCTCTCATCGGAGATACCCAGTTCGTCGGTGGAACACATCATACCGCAACTGGTTACTCCACGGAGTTTACCTTTGGTAATCTTGATGCCGCCGGGCAGGGTACTCTTATGCTTTGCAATAGGAAGAATAGCACCCTCGAATACATTGGGGGCACCGGTAACAATCTGTACCGGTTCTGCCTCTCCCAAATCCACCTGACAAACTACCAGTTTGTCCGCATCAGGATGGGGCGCAATCTCTAAAATCTTACCTGTTACTACATTCTTAATCTCCTTGGCAGGGTTTTCGATACCCTCCACAATGGAACCGCTCATGGTCATCTTGTGGGCATAGGTTGCCTCATCAATGCCATCGGTATTCATATAATCTTTCAACCAAGATAATGGTAAATTCATTGTCAATACATCCTTTCTTCTCTGTTAGAACTGTTCTAAAAACCGTACATCGTTCTCATAGAACAAACGAATATCATCAATGTCATAACGGAACATTGCCACACGTTCCAGACCGATACCGAATGCAAAGCCGGAATACTCATCCGGATCAATGCCGCAGTTCTTCAGAACCTTGGGATGTACCATACCGCAACCTAAAATCTCAACCCATCCTTCACCCTTACAAATCCGACAACCTTCGCCACCACAGTTGAAGCAGGAAATATCAACCTCCGCACTGGGCTCGGTAAAGGGGAAGTGGTGGGGACGGAACCGAAGTCTGGTTTCCTCACCGTAAAGTTTCTTTACAAAAACTTCTAAGGTACCCTTCAGGTCAGCCATGGTAATGTTCTTATCAATTACCAGACCCTCTACCTGATGGAATACGGGAGAGTGGGTCGCATCCATAGCGTCACTTCTGTAAACTCGTCCGGGAGAAATGATCCGAATGGGAGGCTTCTGCTCTTCCATGGTTCTTACCTGAACGGGAGAGGTCTGTGTACGCATTACCACAGACTCGTCAATATAAAAAGTATCCTGAGTATCTCTTGCAGGGTGATCCTTGGGGATATTCAATGCCTCGAAGTTATAGTAATCCAGTTCTACTTCCGGGCCCTCAGCAATGGAAAAGCCCATACCGATAAAAATATCTTTCAAATCGTCCAGAACGGCAATCAAGGGATGCTTCTTTCCCTTTACCACTCGTTTACCCGGCATGGTCACATCAATCTTTTCCGCTGCAAGTTTTGCACCGGCAGCCGCTGCCTCTAAAGCAGACTTTTTCTCCTCCAGCGCAGTTTCAATCTCGCTCCGTACCTGATTGGCAAGTTGACCGATAACGGGACGCTCCTCTGCAGAAAGCCCGCCCATTCCTTTCATTACGGCAGTCAATTCGCCCTTCTTTCCAAGATATTGAATCCGCAATTCCTCTAATTCTGCCAACGCGGATGCGTTCTCTAACGCCGCCATGGCAGTGGCGCGGATGTTGGTTAATTGCTCTTTCATACCGAAAACCTCCATGATACTCTAATTCGTCTATCGGTTCATTGTACCACAAATTTTCTGATAAGGCAAGAAATTTTCACAAAAAAATCAAGAAAAATCACTTTTTTTACCTTAATAAAAACTCTTGACTTGTTTTCCGGAATGTGGTTAGATAAAAGGAATGAAACAAAAGGAGCAAATCCTATGAAAATCGGAACACTTCAATTAGCAAATAATTTATTTCTGGCACCCATGGCAGGGGTAACTGACAAGGCATTCCGCCTGATCGCCAAGCCCTTTGGTCCTGCCTTGATGTACACCGAGATGGTGTCGGGAAAAGGACTCCATTACAAGAGCAATAAGACCTCCGCTCTACTGGAAGCCGAAGGCGCCGAAAAGCCGGTGGCGGCACAAATTTTCGGTCACGACCCTGAGATTATGGGCGGAATCGCCACCGAGGCGCTGGATTACGGTGCTGTGATGATTGATATTAACATGGGTTGTCCCGCTCCTAAAATTGTCAACAACGGAGACGGAAGCGCCATGATGAAAGACCCGCAAAACGCAGGAAAGGTCATTGCCGCCGTGCGTAAAGCAGTTTCCGTTCCTCTTTCGGTAAAATTCCGTATGGGTTGGGATGATACCCACATCAATGCGGTGGAATTTGCCAAGATTGCCGAGGCAAACGGCGCCGATGCTGTTACTGTTCACGGAAGAACCCGCGAGGCCTTCTACAGCGGCACAGCCAATTGGGATATTATCCGTCAGGTCAAGGAGGCTGTTTCCATTCCGGTCATCGGAAACGGAGATGTGGTAGACGGCATCTCCGCCAAGGCACTGCTTCAGGAAACCGGATGCGACGGCATTATGGTCGGTCGTGCCGCTCAGGGAAATCCATGGATTTTCCATAAT
The DNA here is from genome assembly GCA_045635425.1 of Ructibacterium sp. GTDB lineage: Bacteria > Bacillota > Clostridia > Monoglobales > Monoglobaceae > Ructibacterium. The sequence continues at coordinate 2,814 of JAZRCD010000317.1, forward strand.
ATTTTGCATTATCTCGAAACAGGAGAAGTCCTTCCCCCTCCCTCGTTGGAAGAGCGAGTTTCGGTGGCTTCCCGCCATCTGGAGCTCTTGGTCAAATACAAAGGCGACCGCCGTGGCATTCTGGAAGCAAGAAAGCATATGTCCTGGTATTTCAAGGGAATTCCGGGCGGTGCACCCCTTCGGGAACAGTTCAACAAGGCCTCCACATTCCAAGAAATGTCCGCCCTGCTTTCGGGGATTTTGTAACCGAAATTTTATATTGAGACACCCCAAAAACCTCTTGACTTTTTTCTAAAAAGATTGTACAATAAAATGGAGCAATTTTATGCCTTTATGCTTTACGCTTTGTTCTATATAATCTTTATTACTATGTATTTTGTCCCATGTCATACCCGGGCACGATTATGTGCCACATTCATTTAGAATCAGGAGGTGTTAGTGATAACTACAACAATTATTATTGCCCTTGCGGTTCTTGTGGTAGCCGGTTCCTTTGGCGGATTTAAGTACGGCTATTCTTACCGCAAGAAGTTCGCGGAGTTGAAAATCGGCAGTGCCGAAGAAGAAGCTAAGCGGATTATGTCGGCAG
>JAZRCD010000318.1:0-3292 GCA_045635425.1 Ructibacterium sp.
ACTCCTTGGCCCACAGAACGACATGGCTACGATCCGACTTAGTCTTACAATATAGAACAATCCGTAAGTCACAAGAACCTGTCTTCCGCAATCGTCAATCACCAGTTCACCATCAAAGCAGCTGCAGATATTCTGCGGAAATACGTTGCAAGCCGTACCGGTAGAACATTCGCAATCACAACAAGGATTACAACACTCCTCATCCTTGATTTTTGCACTGAGTGCAACCGGCTCTACCACCTCAACGGTAACGGTAGGCATATTCACCTTTCTCCAGGTTTCTGCAATCTCGCTGTTTTCGTTGGGGTTAAACTTGGAACTGAACTGTTTAGAGTTTCCTTCCGAACCATAGAGAATGATTCTCTTGTCATAGGTGGTAAGACCATGAACAATGGCAGGGTTAGAAACACCGCAGAACACCTCTAATGTCACATCCACAAAGAACTTCAAATCAACCGAGTAATGTCCTCTCTGGAAAGACAAAGGCTCCACATCGGTAAATACCCAGATAACCTCAGCCTTCTTTAACTTCACATTGATGGCACGTTCCAAAAGCACCTGCCCCTCGTCGGTCAGGTAAACTCTTTGATCTGCCACACAGTCCCGATCCCGACAAGAATCATAAATCTGACTTACATTGATACAAACCGGCTCATCAAAATCACAAGCACGACGACGTCCGGTGGCAACTTTTTCTTCCATGGCATCTGCCAGAACCGCTGCCGTCTCGCCGTTGTCATTGTTTCCGCCATCGGCACAACAAACAAAACAGCCGTCCTGTTTGTCCAACGGGCGGTTCCGTCTGTCTATTTTCTCGTTCATAATACTCCTCCTTTTTGGGTAACAGCACCAATCTGCTGTCTCATTATCAGTTTATGGACTACGCTCCGTTTGGTTCCCCATTTTTCTTCATCACCCCATTTCTTCCGCACCCAACCTAAAATATTGTGCAATTTGCCCATTTTTCACCTCAAAGATTGTTAAGTTTTCGGTTGAAATATCAAATTAAATCAAGTAAAATAAAAGTGTAAATTCTTTTTTCCTTTTTTGAATAGAATTACAAAAAAATATTTTTAGGAGGGCTGTCGTTTGAAACTTTATGACACATCAAACATCAAAAATTTCGTTTTACTGGGACATGGTAATGCAGGGAAGACTTCCCTGGCAGAAGCAATGCTGTACACATCCGGTAATATTGACCGGATGGGCAAAACTACAGATGGAAACACGGTCATGGATTTCGATCCTGAGGAGATCAAGCGAAAGTTCTCCATCAGTACCGCCATGGCATCCTGCGAGTGGAATGGCGTGAAATTTAATATCTTGGACACTCCCGGTTACTTCGATTTCGTAGGCGAAGTACAGAGTGCGGTTCGGGTTGCCGATGCCGCTATCATCGTCCTTTCCGGTAAATCCGGTCTCACCGTTGGTGCAGAAAAGGCATGGGACTATTGCGAAGAACACGGACTCCCCCGCATCTTCTTTATCAACAAAGTCGATGACGAGAGAGTGAACTATCAAGGTGTCCTGCAACAATTAAAAGATAAATATGGTAAGAAGATTGCTCCTTTCCAGTTACCTTTACGAGAAGGTGAGAAGATTACCGGTTTTATCAATGTAGTTGAAGGTGAGGCAAGAAAGTTTGACGGAAACCGCACCATCACTGCCGAAATGCCCGAGGGCATGGAGGACGAACTGGCACCACTCAAGGAAATGATTAACGAGGCAGTTGCCGAAACTTCCGAGGAATTGATGGAAAAATACTTCGGCGGAGAAGCATTCACCCTGCCTGAAATGTATGAAGCACTGCGTGGCGGTGTGGCGGCCGGCGATGTGGTTCCTGTTCTCTGCGGCAGCGCATCCAATCATCTGGGTATTCCTTCCTTGATGAATGCCATTAACGCTTACTTCCCCTCTCCTGATTTCCAGGATGGCTTTATCACCGGAACCAAGAAGGACGGTTCTTCTTCCCGTCTGAAGATTGACGTGGCAGATCCTCTGTCCGCTCTGGTCTTTAAGACCGTTGCCGATCCCTATGTGGGTAAACTCTCTTACTTCAAGGTATATTCCGGTCAAATGACCCCCGACACCACCGTCTATAACATGAATAAGGACATCAACGAAAAGATTGGTAAGATTTATGTAGTACAGGGCAAGAAGCAGGTTGAGGTAGAGCGCCTCAACGCCGGTGATATCGGCGCTGTTGCAAAACTGACCAAGACCGGTACCGGCGATACCCTGAGCGGTCTTAACCATCCTCTGCAGTTGGACGGCATTGCCTTCTCCAAACCCAACATGAGCCTTGCGGTAGTTCCCAAGGCAAAGGGCGAGGAAGAGAAGATTGCCCAAGGTCTGACCAAACTCATGGAAGAGGACAAAACCTTTGTGTTGGAAAACAACAAAGAAACCCGTCAGCAAATTCTGAAAGGCTTGGGCGATCAGCACATTGATGTTATCGTTTCTAAGTTAAAGAATAAATTCGGTGTAGAAATCTCCTTCGAAAAGCCGAAAGTTGCATACCGTGAAGCTATCCGCAAGAAGGTTAAAGTGGAAGGTAAGCATAAGAAACAATCCGGCGGTCATGGTCAGTATGGTCATGTTTGGATTGAGTTTGAACCGGGTGAAGTGGACGGCCTGACCTTTGAAGAAAAGGTATTTGGCGGCAGCGTTCCTAAGGGTTACTTCCCGGCAGTTGAGAAGGGACTCACCGAGGCAATGCAGCAAGGCGTTCTGGCAGGATACCCCATGGTTTCCTTAAAAGCGACCTTGGTAGATGGTTCCTACCACGATGTAGACTCCTCCGAAATGGCATTCAAGATTGCGGCAAACTTAGCCTATAAGGCAGGTATGGAGCAAGCATCCCCTGTATTGTTAGAACCCATCGGCCATCTCTCCGTTACCGTTCCCGATAGCTACACCGGTGATATTATTGGTGATATCAACAAGCGTCGTGGACAGATGCTCGGCATGTCACCGGCAGGTTCCGGCATGACGATCATTGAGGGCGAAGTTCCCATGGCTGAGATGCACACCTATGCATCCGACCTGAGAAGTATCACCCAGGCACGTGGCTCCTTCTCCTTCGACTTCGAGCGGTATCAGGATGCTCCTCAAAATATCGTGGACAAAATTGTTGCCGAAAGCAAGAAAGATTAATCTTTCATGGAATCAACAAAAGAGCGGAAACAGAAATGTTTCCGCTCTTTTTGCATTTCCCACCTGTCCTTTTGCATATACTAAAAGACAAAAGGATGGTGGTATTTCATGCGGAAAATTCTTGTATTTTTAATCA
>JAZRCD010000319.1:0-14528 GCA_045635425.1 Ructibacterium sp.
TCAACGTGTCCCATAACAACCACAACCGGGTCACGAGGTTTAAGATCCTCAGGAGCATCCTCCACATCGTTAAAGAGGATATCCTCATCGGTAAGAATGATTTCCTTCTCGAAGGTACATTCCATTTCCTCTGCAATCAAAGATGCAGTATCAAAGTCCAAGGTTTCGTTTACCGATGCCATAATACCCAAGAGCATCAACTTCTTGATAACCTCGGTAGCAGGCTTCTTCATTCGTTCTGCCAGTTCACCAACAGTGATTTCATCGGGAATCAGAACATGAATCTTTTCTACCTTTTTCTTCTTCTCGGGTTGCTTGAGCATATCCTCAGGCTTGGGCTTGTTGCTCTGAGGTTTACCCTGCTGTTTCTTCTTCTGATTGATTTTCTGCTTCTTGGCAGAGCCCTCACCCCTAACATTTTCGGGGATCAGTTCCTCAATCTTTTCATCATCCAGACGGTCTAAGTCCACGGTGTTTACACGGGTATCAACCGTTCTGGTCTTTCTGCCCATTTCTTGAGGTTCTGCAGAGACAACTTCCTCTACGGTCTCCTCACCTTCGGAGGCACTCTCCTTCTTCTTAGACACCTTGGCAGGCTTTTCCTCTACAACAGGCTCTTCTGCCTTGGGTGCATACATCGAAAAATCCGCAACGGTATTTTTCTGTGTATAGTATTCGAAAATCACGTCCAATTCATACTCGGTCAGAGCACTCATGTGATTTTTGTTGGATACACCATAATCTTGTAACACCTTTACAATTTCCTTACTGGGAATTCCAAAGGCCTTAGAAAGTTCATATCCTCTGATTTTTTCCATATTTGACACGCTCCTTTCACAATTTCCGTCAAAACCCTCAAAGGTCTGTTCCGTCCTGCAACTTCAAAAGTTGCTCCCCGAAGCCTGCATCGGTGACGGCAAGAACCACCGCCGCCTTCTTGCCCACGGCATTGCCCAAGGCAATTCGGTCATCCGGGCGCAGAACAGGAATTTGATAAAACTGCGTCATATTCAAGAACCGCTTTTCGGTATTGGGGCCGGCATCTGTTGCTAAAATCAACAAGACCGCCTTGCCGCTCCGAACAGTATCTGCCGCTTTTCCCTCACCACAGGCAAGTTTTCCTGCCCGCATGGCAAGGCCAAGCATTCCCATAACCTTCGGTAACATATCAAAGCACCTCCGACTCTGCCTGAAGTTCCCGATAGAGTTCCTCCTCTACCTTGCAGGAAAAGGCACGCTCTAAGGCTTTTCGTTTCTGCGCCTGTCCGATGCACTCTGCCTTTCTACATAGATATGCACCTCGACCCGGCATCTTTCCGTCTTTGTCCAAAGCAATGTTACCCTGCTTGTTCTTCACAATCCGAATCAGTTGTTCTTTTTCTGCACGCTCTCTGCAAACCATGCACATTCTCTGTGGCTTCATGGTTATTCTTCCTCAGCATCCACCGCCTGAGTCTCCTCCGGTGCCGCCTTTAAATCAATCTTCCAACCGGTCAATCTTGCCGCAAGACGAACATTCTGACCCTCTCTGCCAATGGCAAGAGAAAGTTGGCTGGCAGGAACCAATACCTTGCACATACGATTATCCGCATCCACCTCAATGGAAAGAACCTCAGCCGGGCTCAATGCATTGGAAACATATTCTGCAGGATCTTCGCTGTACTTGATGATATCGATTTTCTCGCCACGAAGTTCACGAATCACTTCCTGAACACGCATTCCCTTAGGACCGATACAGGTACCCACGGGATCTACCTTATCCTTGGTGGAGTGAACTGCAATCTTACTTCTGGAACCTGCCTCACGAGAGAGAGCCTTAATCTCGATAATACCCTCTTCGATTTCAGGAACTTCCAGTTCAAGCAGTCGACGAACCAATCCGGGATGAGAACGAGAGGTTACCAGATGTACACCCTTTACAGAGTCCGCTACCTCAACCACATAAACCTTATACCGCTCGCCAACCTTGTAGTTGTCTGCACGAACCTGCTCGTTGGGCATCAGCACGGATTCGGTGCCGTCTACTTCCAACATAACGTTTCGACGTTCGATTCTGCGAACCACTGCACTGGCAATGTCGTTGGCACGATCAGAGTATTCGTTCACCATCTTTTCCCGTTCTGCCTCGTGCATTCTCTGAATGACTACCTGACGTGCTGTCTGTGCCGCAATTCTGCCGAAGGATTTGGGGGTTACTTCAAATTCTGCAACGTCGCCAATCTGATACTTGCTGTTGTGACGCTGTGCTTCCTCCAGAGAGATTTCCTTTTCTCTGTCCTCCACAAAATCCACAACAGTCTTACGAGCAACAATGCGAATGGCACCGGTGCCCTCTTCAAAAATTACGCTTACGTCCTCTGCCGCACCGAAATGCTTCCGATAAGCAGATGCAAGAGCATTCTCCAGAGCATCCAAGATAATGTCCCGACTAATCCCCTTTTCCTCTTCGATTAACTCCAACAATTCAAACAATTCCGAACTCATTTTTTCAATCAATCCTTTCTATATATATTAACCAAATTATTTACGAAAAATCAAAGTGCAGATGCACTGTGGTGGTTTCCTTTTGGGGAATCTCCACCCGTTCTCCGGCCACTTCCACAGCAACCGTCTCTCCGTCGAAGCCAAGCAAGGTTCCTGTCAGTTGCTTTGCACCGCCGATGGCCTTGTAAAGACCCACGTCCACCGTCTCGCCCAAATATCTTTGGAAGTGCTCCGAAGTTTTCAGTTTCCGTTCCACGCCGGGAGAGGAAACCTCAAGGTAATAGTTCCGATCAATGGGATCTTCCTTATCCAGCACATCACTCAGGGCACGGCTGACAATTTCACACTCGTCCAAAGAGATGCCGTCCTCCTTATCCACATAGACCCGAAGGAACCAAAAGCCGCCCTCTTTGAGATACTCCACATCGTAAAGATAGCATCCGTTCTCTTTTGCAATGGGCTCTGCCATGGCAAGAACCATTTGTTCTATTTTAGAGTAAGCCATACTTTCCCTACCTTTCCTTTTTTCAAACAGAAAGAGTGAGGTGGAACCTCACTCTTCTGCCCAATATCAACTTTACGGATTTATTATAGCACGGAATTTCTTATTTGTCAAGGGATTTTTCGTTTTCTACCTAATCCAAAAACATTTCATTAATCCGCTTTATCTTATCGGCACACATTACCCAACTTGGGTCCTCCGGACCGCAACAGGTTCGAAGCACCGTTCCCCAGACACCATTCTCTTTGTACTTACGAACCATTTCCTCGACAAAGTCCCAATACTTTTCGGACTTTTCTTCCCACAAGAGTTTTTTGTACCAGACATAACTGACCGCCTCTCCGCAAATAAAGGGAACTTCCGGATATTCTTCCATCCGACTCCTCATTTTTTCAATATTATCTTCCAGTGTTTTCTCATAATAATCACAGTTTTTGGTTATCTCTTCCTCCAGATGTTTCTCCAATTCTTCCAATCTGGACTCATCCAAATCCCCATTGAGTGCGATCATTCCCACCCAATCATTGGGGATTGGTCGAAGACCCTCCCGTGTAGCAAGCACATCCTTCTCAGTCACCTGCCCACGAAGAAGTTCCGGATGTCCCGGCAATGTGTTTTTGTGGATGCCCCAAAGGAAATAATTATGGAAATCATACACTTGCATATTGGACGGAATCTGACGACTATCGGTCCAGGGCGTGTAAGAGTCAAACCCGAATAAAATATCGGAGTGTCTTTCTTGTAGCCAAGTTAAGGCTTCCTCATGTTCTTTGCGGAACCGAAACACCTCTTCGTCCGGCAACTTACCTCTGCCGTAACCGGTGATAAAGGATAATCCGTCTGCCTCATTAAAGATTTCCACAACCGCAATGCGATCGGCAAGATCTTTTTCTTTCAGTTCAGTGATAATATAATCGTGAAATTTGGCAAAAGCCATAAACCTCTCGTGAGGAGGAATCTCAAAAATCTCATCTCCGACCGCATCGCCCTTCGGATGAAACCAATAGGTGTGCAAGAAATACCAAGAAGATAAGATAATATAGACATCGTATTTTTTTGCAGCCTCGAACAGCTCTATCAGGTGCTTATATAAATCGCATTTTCCGCCAAGTCCGATTACATCGTTCCCGAACTGTCGGCATTGGTTGGTAAAGGAACCGATGGTGTTCACCATAATATCCACCTCACCACGACGTTCCCCTGCAAGGTTGTGCATCAAACCGGCTCCATCATCCAAACGGATACAATTGAATCCACGTTCTTTATGCTCTCTTACAAATCTATCTAAATCATCATACGCAGCACCATCACTTGTATTATAAAGACCCCATATAGAAAACCCTATGGTTAATCGCTTCGGCAATCTTTGAAATGCCGGATGTGCTAACCTGTTCATTGCTATCACCTCCATCAAATAGTATCACAAAGTCCTTTCAAAACACTATAGGTTTTTCCATACAAAATATAGGCTTATTTCTTTTTGTCTGCGCCAAGTCCCAAACCATTGCAGAATTTCGCCACACCTCTTGCATTTTGTCAAAAGCCGTAGTATAATGAGAGTTCGGAAATGAAAAAAGCCTTCCCGGCACAAAGTCCATAAGAAGGCTTCCTGTAAATCATAAACAAAAAGGAGTTATTTTTCCTCGGGGTCACAGATGATCAATTCAACTGTTCTGGTCAACACGTCTGCGTAACTGTAAGATACACGACGCTCACTTGCCATAAAATCTTCATCTACGTCCAACTTTACGGTAAAGACACTGGGGTATGTACTCTCGATGACACCTTCCCGAGTTACGGTCTGCTTTCTGCCTTTCTTTGCAGTAAGCCGAACCTTACTTCCAATATTGTCAGCCAAATCTGACTTGATTTTTACCAATTCGTTCTGTGCCATCGTCCCCGAACTCCCTTTCAACTTTTCATTTGAATTCATTATAACACAATGTTACAGATTTGTAAAGAGAAAAATACAAAAAATTACACAAATTTTACACTAAGATGACAGACATGACGTTTTTTCATTACTTATCGTAAAAATTACAGAAAGGAGCAAGTCCGCCATGACTATATCCCATGCACAATTTTATTATCAAAAAGGTCTTCGGGACGGGATTCCCATCGGCCTCGGGTATCTTTCGGTATCTTTCACCTTTGGCTTGATGGCAGTAAAAATGGGGATGCCTGCCCTTGCCGCCATCGTGATTTCCATGACCACACTTACCTCGGCAGGTCAGTTTGCCGGACTCTCCATGATGATGGTAGGCGCCGGATATTTGGAGATTGCCCTGACACAACTTGTGATTAATATCCGCTATTCCCTCATGTCCCTCTCCCTTTCACAGAAGTTAGATTCTAAGTTAACCACCCTGCCCCGTCTCGGCATTTCCTTCGGGATTACCGATGAGATTTTTGCGGTTGCATCCATTCGTGACGAAAAAGTAACCGGAAGATATATGGCAGGGCTGATTACCGTTCCGTACTTCGGTTGGGCATTGGGCACTGCCCTTGGGGCCTTGGCAGGTTCCCTCCTGCCACCCATGATTCAATCTGCCCTTGGCATTGCTATCTATGGCATGTTTATCGCCATCATTGTTCCTGCAGCAAAGCAGAGTCTCCCTGTCTTTTTGGTTACCGCCATCTCGGTGGTTTTGAGCTGTCTTTTCCGCTTTGTCCCCTATCTCAATCGGGTTTCGGGCGAATTTGTGATTATCCTCTGTTCGGTGATTGCCGCGGCCATCGGTGCGGCAAAGTTCCCCAAGAAGGAGGCGTATAAAGAATGAATATTTCTCTTCCTTATTTGATCGGCGCCATTTTTGTGGTGGCATTGGTCACCTACCTGACTCGCGCCATTCCTCTTACCCTGTTCCGAAAGGAAATTAAGAGCCCTTACATCCGTGCCTTTTTGGAGTACATTCCCTATGCGGTTTTGGGGGCTATGACTCTGCCCGACATTCTCTTTTCCACAGCATCGGTATTGTCTGCAGTTTGCGGGCTTGTTCTGGCTGTTTTTCTTGCCTACCGTGGCAGAAGCCTGCTTACCGTTGCCATCTCCGCCTGCGGAATTGTCTTTGTGGCAGAACGAATCTTTGAATATTTTAACTTTTTTTAAAAAAACACTTGCATTTTCAAAAGAACCGTGCTATAATGCAATGGTTGGTTTGAAATATGTGCCGCTAGCTCAGCTGGATAGAGCGTCTGACTACGGATCAGAAGGTCGGGAGTTCGAATCTTCTGCGGCACGCCAGGAAAAGACCGTCAATCTTTGAAATAAGATTGACGGTCTTTTCAACTAAATCCGTCTTTTGCCGGAAGAAATCCACTTTGTGGATGAAATCCGCAAACTTCTCATCTCCTCTATCAACACCGCAAAAGAGAATACCGACTAACCCTGTCACCATGTGTGGCAGTTTTTTCTTGCATTTTTTTCGGGGTTATGATATAGTGAAATTGCGACATAAAGTTTAATAATTTCTCAATGACACAGGTGTGTATTTTTTTACCCTTTTGGTAAAAATGCATGCTCTTTTTCGCATACTTGTGTTATGAGAAAAACTTTGTGTCGCAGCAATCGGAGTTATGCATTTTTCGGTGCGTAGCTCTTGCTGCGCACCTTTTTTAATTTATGGGAATCAGAAAGGAGCAAAAGATTTCGAGGGAAGGGTGCGAATAAGATTTAGAAAGGATGTTTATTATGAAAAAATTACTTAGCTTTTTAATAATCTCTGTTATGCTTCTGTCTCTGATACCGATGACAGCCGGCGCTTTGGTTGTTGATGATTGGGAAATTGAAATATCTAATGGTAATGCATACATAATTGGATTTAATGGCTCATGCTCTAACAAAATGACATTGCCAACTCAAATCGGTAACTTTCCAGTTGTTGGTTTGAAAAGCAATATTTTTACCGAAAATGTAACCGAAATAATTATTCCTGAAGGATATACAAATATATCTATACCTAATTCTCACGGGAAAAACCTTTTTAATTTAAGAGATACATTAGCAAAAATTACATTGCCATCAACACTTGTAGAATTTAATGTTTCTTTTAAGGAATTTTCCAAATTGACGGAGATAAATATTCCAGGTGGTGTTAAAGCAATTCCAGAAAGTCAGTTTGAAGGTTGTATTAATTTAAAAAAGGTTGTTTTGAATGATGGTCTCGAGAAAATTGGAAAATGTGCTTTTTATAAATGCCATAACCTATCAGAAATAAAAATACCTAATACAGTTAAAGAAATATATGGTTGGGCATTTAGAGAGTGTCACTCTTTAAAAAATATTGTTATACCAAATAGTGTAGAAGTTTTAGGGAAAACGAGTGCGGCAATAATTTATTGTAATAATCTTGAAACCGTTGTGTTAAGTGATAATATCACAAAATTATATAGTGCAGGCGCCGGAAGTTGGGGTGAACTGGCTAACTGTCCCAAATTAAAATCTGTATATATTGGAAATAATGTTTTAGAGTTAGAAAATTCACCCGATGCATATGAAGGTATTATGGGAGGTAATGAATCATTAAAGACAATTATCATTCCAGAAGGAGTTATAACGATCGGTTCGTGTGCATTCAAAAATAATAATAACCTGGAAGCTGTTGTTTTGCCAAAATCATTTTCTAAAATACAGTTAAATTTAAAAGGCTCAAAACCATTTTACCAATTTGATGGTTGGGATGCTAAACAACCATTGCCAAAGCTATATCTGTACGGTTATAAAGGAACATATGCCGAAACCTTTGCAAACGAGGGTGGTTTTCCCTTTGTTGATATTTCCGTTGCTACCCCTACTGATAGCAAAGTCGTAATTAACGGAAAAGAGGTAGCCTTTACCGCTTATAATATTGGTGGCAACAACTATTTTAAATTAAGAGATATCGCCGCTGCAATCAATGGAACAAACAAGAATTTCAGTGTTGGTTGGGATGGAGATAATAATGCAATTAGCCTTAACTCCAAATCCGCATACACCAATGTTGGCGGAGAGTTGGTTGTAAATTCCAATGCAACTGCAACAGAACCCGAAATTTCAAATCCGAAAATCTTTGTTGATGGGAAATTAACAACCTTTATGGCATTCAGCATTGCAGATAATAATTACATCAAACTTCGTGATTTGGGAGAAGTTTTTGATTTTGGTGTAGATTGGAACGACGCTACACAGACAATTGCAATTAACACCAATAAAGGTTATACAAAATAGCTCATATTAAAAAATTAAAGGCTTGAACTTTAAGTTCAAGCCTTTTCTAATTCAAACATATTCTCTTTCCACTGAACTCACCACATACCATGTTCATTATAATATTCTTCTGCCTCTTCATAATCATAAAATTCATCTTCATAATCATCATAAAAATCTTCTGCATCATAGTAATCTTTTGCATTGTATGGGTCTTCCGTTGCGTCATTACGGTGAGAAGTTGAAGGTCTGTATATATTTTCCGGAGTATTCCTTTCATCCCAAACCTCTGTCACTTTTCCTTGGACACATCTTGCAGTAAATATTGTTTTAGAGCCTTCCTTGAAATCATATAAGTTTGCTTGGTATACCTTACCGCTAATCATTTGGGAATTATGTCTTATGGTAGGAGATGGTGCCCCTAACGACGTTTTGTCAATAAAGTATTCCTTCATACCTACATATGGAACACCATTTCTTATCTTTTCTACTTCTCGCTTACTTTCTTCTGCCTTTTTCTTCGCAACTATACGCTCTTGCTCAACAAGAAATTCTTCATATTGTGGCTTAAAATTATTCTTAAAAACATTTATTTCCTGATTCAACTCACCTTGATAGTCCTCTGGAATAACCTCTAAATAATTATTAACAACTGTCAAATCACCATCGTTATTGTATTCAATCTGTGCCAGAGCATACGCATAAAGAGGAATCGTATTTTTGTATGGCATTCTGATCCGTTGGAGGTCTACATTCCTCAAAAAGTTATCTCTGTCAATCATATCTGAATTAGCTTTTTCAAATTCAGAAATAGCTCCTTCATAAGAACCTCTTGACATTAATGCAATTGCATCATGATATGCATCATCGAAAGCCCTTTGTCTCATATAGACACCCAGAGCAATTATGCTCACAATCATCAACAATACAATCATGATACATATTCTCTTTTTCAAGCATTTCACCTACTTTTCCGGTTGGTATTTTATTACGACTATTTTTTGAGGTTCCACCTTTCTCCTTGAATCTATATCATAATCTAATACAAAATCTCTATCCCGATTCCACTTTTCGATAGCACTTTTAAATTTTTCTTTATCATACATTCGCATTCTCACATATCCTGCTAAACGCCACGCTATATTCTCTTTCGACAATATTTTTCTATCAATAATCATGGAAAGAATAGCTCTTCTATTTTTGTCCGACATGCCATCAGAAACATTATATCCAAACTTATGTAATATAGATTCATCACTTAAATCATATTTAATATTGGGATTCCTTATGTATTTTTCCTCTGTTACCTCTTGGCAAAGCATAACGGCATTCTTCGCTTCTAATTTGATCTGCTGATAATCATATTTCCGCATGAAATACAAATTACAATCCCGACAATAACACGCCTTTGCCACTATTCTTTTAACACTATCATCCTGGCATCTAAAATCAATAGCAATAAGCAATTCTTCTTTGTTATGCGCTGAATGTACACATGCTAATTTATCACTGATTACTATTATATCTTCAAAATTTAGTTGCCTAACACTTTCCTTCGCTATTTCATTAATAACATCCGCATAGTAAACCAAAAAATCATAAAACGCATCTAGAAGTTCTTCAGTTCTACATGCCACGAACGGGACCCTGCCAATTATTTTCAAGAGATCTCCCTCACCATTGAATTCAACAAAGGCATTTGTGTGCATATCATGATTTGAAAAATACCTATTGGCATCGTTCAAAAACTCAATGGTTGATTCCGCCTTGCTTTTCTCTAATTCAAAAGTGACATTATATACAATCTCTTTTCTTTCTGTATTTACATCAAAATCTATTTCCTCTTCCAAATTTAATCCGATATTTTCAATATTTACCTTATTAATCCAATGCGCAAAAATCCCTAGTTCTTCATTCTCTTTTTCATTTTCAGATCCGAAACATGACCCCAAAGCACGCCATTCGTCTTCATCTAATGTTATTCCTTTGCGCATTTCTCCATCATACCAATTTCTTATATCAATCTTTGGCTTTGCATTGTTATAACTGATAACATTAACTTGCTTGCTTACGTTTTCTTTTTCTGAAAGCGTTGTAATGCGTTTTATAATTTCATAATTAAATGCCATTTTACGACACCTCTGCTAAATGATATCGACAATCAATCGATATTTATCCTTTTTCCTCTGTTACCATATCTTATTAATGACAAAAGCAACAGTGATGGCTAAAACCATCCCCTTTTTAAATTTCTTCAAACATATTCTGTTTCCGCTCCATCATCTCGTCGATGCGGGCGATATAGTCCTGGGGTTCTTTCACGTTAAAGATTCGTTCAATCTTATTCTTCACCGGGTTCACCGTCTTGGTGACGCCACCGCATCCTACCGACAGAATGGTTTGCAGTTCCTCCATAATATAGATATTATAAAGGTTCTCGGTGCCGGGTTTGCAATATCCCACGTTCTCCAGATTTCCCAATTGGTTCTTCTGCCGATACATATAATAAGGGTGCTTTCCCAGTTCCTTCAGGTACCGATAGGCAAAGTCCACCATGGTTTCCACCGCATCTCCGTCGGTTAAGGCATAGTCCCCCAAGCACTCGTGGAGTCGGGAGGAACGCTTGATGCTCATGGTATGTACCGTGGTATTTTCAGGAGCTAGTTTCTCCACCTCTTCCATGGTATAACGGAACATATCCGGCGTTTCACCGGGGAGACCTGCAATCACGTCCATATTGATGCAATCAAATCCGCACTCTCTTGCCAGTTCCATGGCTCTGCGAATATCATCGGGGGTATGGGCTCTGCCGATGGTATGGAGGGTTTCTCCGTTCATAGACTGAGGGTTGATGCTGATTCTTCCTACATTGTGTTTTTTCAGCACCTGCAACTTCTCTTTGGTTACCGTATCGGGTCTGCCTGCTTCCACCGTGAACTCCTTACACCCCGATAAATCAAAACTTTCCTCAATTTGAGATAAAAGCCGATCCATCTGCTCAGCAGACAAGGTGGTGGGTGTTCCGCCACCCATATAGACCGTTTCCAAATGTCGGCCGTTCTCGGCGGTCAGTTTCCCTGAAAAGGCAATCTCTCGATGAAGGCATTCCAGATACTCGGGAATCAGTTTTGCCGCCTGACGGGTTCCGCAGGTGACAAAGGAACAATAAAGGCATCGGGTAGGGCAGAAAGGAATCCCCACATACAGGCTGATGCCGTCCCGATCCATGCCATCTTCCACCGGCATTTCTGCCTTGGCAGTTTCCAAAGCCAAAGAGGCTTTGGCGTCGGTGGTTCCGCAATCGTTGATAAAGTAGTTCAGTACATCCTGATCCGTCTTTCCCTCCCGCAGGAGCTTGGTGGCAAGTTTTGCGGGACGGATTCCTGTCAGGATCCCCCAAGGGGTTTTGTTTATCTCGCTCATCCAAGGTATGGGTTGCCCCTACGCTCCTCTCCAATGGTGGTAGATGGGCCATGCCCCGGATAAACAACCGTTTCATCAGGCAGAACCATCAGTTTTTCCTGAATGGATGCCACCTCCTGACGAAGGTCGCCTGTGGGATGGTCGGTTCTTCCTACACTTCTTTGGAACAAGGTATCCCCTGCAAGGAGAATTCCCTCGCCATAAAGGCAGATACAATCCGCCGTATGACCGGGCGTGTGAATCACCCGAAACTCCTTGCCGCCCAAGGTGAGTACGTCCCCGTCCCGAAGAAGGACATCGGCAGAGATGGGATTCCACGGTTTCCCCACATAGTAACAGAGGTTATTGGTACTGTTCTGCAGGAATGCCACACCGTTTTCGTGAACCGAAAGGGTGGCGTGGGGTTTTTCTTTCAAATCAGCCAAGGCAAGAATATGGTCAAAGTGACCGTGGGTCAGGATAATATCGGTCAGGTTATAACCCCTTTCCTTCATGAAATCCAGAATCACGTCCGCCTGATCGGGGGCATCAATCACGACCGCCCTGCCTGTTACCTCATCTGCCAGAATATAGCAGTTGGTTTCCAGTTGTCCTAATGCTAATTGATGAAATACCATAGGAATCTTCCTTTCTCTGTTGACTTACTGTCGGCGCCGAACCACCGAAAGAACATTTTCCACCTGTCCTAATTTCTTGATGGTCTGCTCTAACTGCGCCGTGTCCGAAATCTCCAATGTTAATTCGATGATGGCAAGTTCATTCTTGCCCGTTCGTGCATTGACGTTGGCAAGTTTGGTCTTCATTTCTGAAATGGTTGCCAACAAATCCAAAAGCAGGTTCTGTCTGTCTCCTGCGGTAACGGTGAGCATGGTCTGGAAGGTCTGCGCCGTATCACCGGCCCAACGCACCGGAATGAAACGGTTCATCTCCCCTGCATTCTGCTGAGCGTGAAGAATATTAATACAATCGGCACGATGAATGGCAACACCACGGCCTCTGGTCACATAACCCACAATCTTATCCCCGGGTACCGGGTTGCAACAATGGGAGAATCTTGTGAGACAGTTCTGAATTCCCTCCACGATAACACCGCTATCATTGGGTTTGTCGGTGGTCTTAACCACCATGGGAAGGATTTCCTCCACGGGAAGCATCTCTTCATCCACCATCCGCTTTTTACAATCGGTTAAGAAACGGGTGACAAATCGGTTGGCGGCGGAACTTCCGTAGCCGATAGCGGCATACATATCTTCCATGTTGTTAAAGCCGTATTTCCGAAGCAGGCTCTCCACAAAAGGCTTATCCTCTAAGAAGGTCGATGGGATACCCTGCTGCTTCATCATTTTTTCTAAAGATTCCTGACCCTTTTGGAGATTTTCCTCTCGGTTTACCTTCTTGAACCATTGGTTAATCTTGTTCCGCGCCTGAGAGGTTTTACAAATCTTCAACCAGTCAAGGTTGGGGCCCTTGCCGCCGCCTGTGGTAATAACGTCCACGATATCACCATTTTTCAGGGCATGGTCCAAGGTTACAATTTTACCATTGACTCTGGCACCTGTCATTCGGTTACCTACCGCACTATGAATAGCATAGGCAAAGTCGATGGGGGTTCCGCCTACCGGCAAGCTGATTACATCACCTTTGGGCGTAAAGACAAAGACTTCGTCACTGAACATGTCAATCTTCAAAGTCTGCATAAAGTCTTCTGCGTTGGTCATATCCTTTTGGATTTCCAAAAGTTGCTTAATCCACTCCAGTTTGCTGTCCATATCACTGGCACCGCTCTTGCCCTCTTTGTACTTCCAATGGGCCGCAATACCGTTTTCCGCCGTATGGTGCATCTCTTTGGTTCGAATCTGAATCTCAAAGGGGGTACCATTGGGACCAATCAAGGTGGAATGCAAGGACTGATACATATTGGGTTTGGGCATAGCAATATAGTCCTTAACCCGACCGGGCACCGGCTTATAAAGTTCATGAACCATACCAAGAACCGTATAACAATCGGTAATGGTGTTCACAATCACTCGAACCGCAAACAAATCGTACAGTTCGTCGATTCCCTTATTCTGAATAAACATCTTCCGATAGATGCTGTAAAAATGCTTGGCTCTTCCCTCTACCTGAGCTTCAATCCCCAGACCGTCCAGTCGGGTTCTCAAAACATCCATGATATCGGTGATATACTGTTCCCGCTCATCCCGTTTCTGAGAGATTTTATCCACGATTTCATAGTAGGCAATGGGGTCAATATACCGAAGCGCCAAATCCTCTAACTCCCACTTGATTTTGGACATACCAAGACGGTGAGCAAGAGGCGCATAGACCTCCAAGGTTTCTCTTGCGATTTCTCTTTGCTTTGCCTCTGACTGGAACTTAAGAGTTCGCATATTATGGAGACGATCCGCAAGCTTAATCACGATGACCCGCACATCCTTCGCCATAGCAAAGAACATTTTTCTCAGGTTCTCCACCTGTTGTTCCTCTTTGGAAGTGTATGGTATTTTATCGAGTTTGGTAACACCGTCCACCAGCATGGTAACGGTCTCACCAAATTCACGGGTCAAGTCCTCATAGGTGGTTTCGGTATCTTCTACCACATCGTGAAGAAGTGCCGCACAGACCGAGTGGGTATCAAGCCCCAAATCCGCCAAACTGTATGCCACGTGGACAGGATGGGTGAAATAGGGTTCCCCCGACTTCCGTTTCTGTCCTTCATGCTTCTCTTCTGCAAACCGATAGGCTTTCTCCACCAGACTTAAATCATCCGCCTTGTGGTAATGCCGAATCCGATCCAGTAATTTCTCCAATGAAATGATTGCCATGACCAAAACCTCCTCTCAAATAGACTAAAAACGCTGTGCTGTAAACCAGCCCAGCGTTTTTCTCTTCAAAAAGTAAAGAATTATTCGTTCTCTCCATCGGCATCTTCGC
>JAZRCD010000320.1:0-8813 GCA_045635425.1 Ructibacterium sp.
ATAACCATCAACGGAAAAGCTTATGCTTTTGAGAATGGAGAAGAATTGTTTGGTAGATCGGTAGTTTATTACACTGAAGAGGATAAAGAGTCTTCGAGTGAAGGAAGAAAGATTGCTTATATCTATCAGGATGAGAAAAACAGTGTTATTACCCTTTCTCCTGAGGATATTACCGGAAAGCAAGGAGACTTGTTTAAGTATTATGTAGGTGAGAGGGAACGGTCGGTTAAGATAACGCGGGACACGGATGTTATTGTCAATGGTATGGCGTATCCTGATTACGCAGACAGTGACCTAAAGCCTACAGCGGGTAGCGTAACCTTGATCGATAACAATGATGATATGATTTACGATGTTATCATTGTCGAGTCATATACCTATATGGTTCTGAAAGGTGCAGATCTAACCCAAAATCTGCTTGTAGGTAAATACCCGGCAGTAACGCTAGGCGATGGGAATCGGGACGAGGTACTCTTTGAAGTGCGTCAAAATGGGAAATTAATTTACCCCAAAAACTTGAAAGAGGGCGATGTTCTTGCAGTTAAAATCAGTCCGAATGCCACTGGATTAATGAAGTTCGGGGTGGAAATGATTGACGTTGTTCAGCAAGGAAAACTGGAATCCTTGACAGAAAAGTTGATTCGCGTAGAGGGAAAAGACTTTGAAATTAGTCAGGGAATGTTGCAAGACGACGAATTAAACTTAGGCGATTATGTAAATGTGTATACCCATCGAGATCAGTGTGTTGCCGTGATTCACCCTGAAAATGCAGCCGACACTGTTGCATTTTTGATTGGTGCCACAGAGACAGGTGGTGGATTTACCAGGACCCTGAAAATCCAGCTTGTGGATAGTAGTAAATCAAAACGAGAATTTGATGGAGCAAAGAAAGTTGTTATTGACGGGGTAGAATACAAAAAGACAGAGGATATGCTGAACGCATTAAGAAATAGTGCGGCGCAGACTTATAAAACAGAAAACTGGCAGTATTCCCAACTTGTCCGTTATCGGCTGAACAATGATGGCTTTCTGACCCATATCGATACCGCAACCTATAATGCGTTGGTAGAAACCGAAGACTCCCTACAGCGCAGACAGGGTGGTGTGACTTATGAGAATTTAGGATATAACCCATCCAACCGATCTTTCTATGACAAAGATACTGGTGAATTTAAGTTTAGCATCCGGAATTCTTCGCAAGCAATTTGGGGTATCCCCTCTGCTTATCGGGATGAGACGGAATGGTATATAAATTGGCTTTCCAATACCTCCTACTGGGTTGAACCGTATAACGTTGATCCGGAGAGTATGGTGGCAGAGTATCTTGTTGCCTATATCGGCAAGATGACTACGGTCGCTGATGCGGCAGACCCATATATTGTCACCGACGTGGAAACTGTTCTGGACGAGGAAGAGGAAATTGTCAAGCGGATTAAGGTCGTTGGCATTTCCACAACCCCGGCAGAATGGATTTTGAAAGACGAACTTGTCAGCACAGATATTCAACCCGGTGATATTGTTCAATGGAGAGCAAATTTTAAGGACAACAAAGTTCAGGCAATCAAGGTGGTGTTCCGACCAGGAACCATTCCGGAAGAGAACGAACGTTATAGGGCTGTGGGCATAGCAGGAACAACATCCTATTCAATTCAGCTACGGATGGCTTATGGTACCGTGAGGTCGGTTAAGAACAACTTTATTACCCACACTACCTCATTGGTCGAGGATACGAATGGTGTAACTACAACAAATCTGAACAACTACATGATGAATTCTACAAAATTTTATATGTACGACCAGACCGAAACGGTGCCTAGGGTAAAAACGGCAGCATCGTCGGATATTTTAACCTATGGTGTGTCTAAGGACAATCCTGACCATGTGATCGTCTATGAAAATTATGGTGTGTTGAAGTTTGTTTATATCATTAAGGATTAAGGAGGGGATCATGTTGAAAAAAATACTTTCATTTGTAATGGTTCTTTGCATGATATTGACGTTGATATCTGCATGGAACGTAGGCGTTTATGCGGCAGCGTGGCATTCCGGCTGGTCCCTTTCCGGTGGGGCGATTATCAAGGGCTCGGAGATTGTAGTTTCACCTTCTCCGGATAAACTTGCATTGGCGCAGACCAAATGGCAGCCGGTAGGAGGGAAGTTTGATATCGAATGGGAAATGTCAGCTAATACTTCCGTTTCAAATGCGTCTTTTGCTATCTCAACGGGGACTCATCGTGCTTACTTCGTTATCATGGAAAAGGGAATTACTTATCACGCAAGTGATTTTGATACCAACGGTACCATTAAAACGATAAGCCATGATATCTATGATGATACCCATACCTATCGTTTGGTGGGTGAGGGTGGTTATGCAGAATTTTATGTGGATGGTTATTATCTTGGCACTCTTGATTTAAGACCATGGACAGAAGAACCCTGGATTAAGGCGTCTATCGGAGCAAGTGGTGGCAAAATTGTGTTAAAGAATGTAACGATTCATCCGGTCAAGGAAAGTAGCAAAGAGGAAGAGGTGAAACAACCTCCAACAGAAGCCTTTCGTTTGGATTTTGAGGATGGAGAAGATTACAGCAACTGGAGCCTGGGCGAAAGTTGGTATATCAAAGACGGATATCTTCAATCTAATAATAATATATCAGAACAAAGGCAAGCGCAGCTACCGATCGTTTTTGATGGAGATTTTATCTTTAAGGCAAAAGTGCGTGCTGCCCAGAAAGGCTTTTTAAATTCAATTATTTTGTATTGGCCGGGAGCTGTCGCCCAGGTTGATATTAAGCCTGATAAGCTGGACATTTCCAATGACATTGGAAGAAAGGTCAGCGAGACAATAGATATTGGTACCGAATGGCATGAATACACTATTGAAACATCCGATAATATGCAGCGGTATACTGTTTATCTGGATGGTATTAAATACATTGATTCTGAGGTTGACTTGGCTGCCCACACTATGAGTCAGATTCGGTTTAATGTTTGGGGATATCCGGCGGATCCTGTTGAATTTTATGCTGATTGGATTAGTTATGAACCCAAATGGGGAAAACAAATCAGACTTGTTGCACCCATGGAAGGGGCAGAGTATTTAGAGGGAGAAAAGATTCAACTTGCCGCAACTGTTGAGGCAGAAGAAAAGCCGGAAACGATTGACTATAAGGTGAATGGAAAGACGGTCGCAACCGGTAAGGCACCTGATTATAAAGCGGTAATTGATGGGCTTTCCCCGGCATACTACGAAGTTCTTGCTGAAGGGAAAGATTTGATTGGTACTAAAACTGCCTTCAAGGTTCTTCCTTCGGTTTCGGGAACTTTGGAAGCCGAGGAAAATCAAGACGGCGACCTTGTGGTCAAGAGCGAGTTCTATGATGAGTTCAAGAATATTGGTAGAGTGGAATACTTGCTGGACGGCATTCAGGTTGGAGAGGATAAGATAGCTCCGTTTGATATTGTAATCAAAAACGTTAATCCTGGCAGGCATCAGGTAACTGCTACCGCGTATTCAAAATCCGGAATCTGTCTGGGTGAAATGACAAAATCGGTTTTGACAGGTTTTGATAGCGGAAAAGTCTCAATGAGTTATGCAAATGAAATCTGCTATACCATAACAGGTGAGAGCGGCAGTGCGGTTTATGAGTTGAAAAATGGGAATCATCAGCTTAAACTGACTCATACGCCGGAGGCGATTACATACTTAACCGATATAGGGGAGGAAACCTTTGCAAACGGAACCGGAAACTTTACGATTCTTACCGAGGGACCCACTGCTGATGTTTATCGAAACGGTCAATTGGCGTTTTCCTTCTATCTCCCCCAGACCAACGAGGTTGGGGCTTCTGTAGAGGAAAAGGGATTGAAGTTTGAGAATGAATCCATTACAGTTCCGGAGGAAAGGAAAACCTATTTTGTAAAGAGGGACATTGCAAGTGGGCAGGAAATTTATTCTATTCCTGATATGCCCTATATTTACAATTTGGATTTTGTAGCCAACAAAGAGGATGACCTTCGTTTGGTGGTTAATGATGGGTATTTTAAAATGGACTTGACCATGGAGGATGGAAAATTCTATGCATGGACAACCAAAGACGACAATACTGACCCCTATAAAACCTATCTTGCAGATGCTTCTGGATATGATGAAGACACATATTTCCGGGTAGAAACGGCTGGTGGTATGTCCAGACTATATGGGAATGGAAGATGGTTGGCATCATTCCGCGGTATTCATTCTGTTGCAAATAATACATTGGCGGTAGATGTGAAACAAGGAAGCAACATTCGGTATCTTTCCTTAAATGACAACAATGATGTCTATTTATATCAAGATGATTTTCGTAACACCGCAGAGTTTGACTCTGAACAGTATTGGTATCCGATGAATGATGCTACTTACCTGGTGGATGATGAGAGTGGTTTGATGATTTTGGATGCCCTTGGCAAAAAAAATGCAGGAGTAGATATCTTTGCGTTTTCCGGGCACGGCAGCCTTAGTGCAGATGTAGAAATCAAAAAGGCTAATGGTGGTGTTTGGTTTACCTTTGCCCGAGGGGGATTGAAGGATTATTATACCAAGATTGGTTACAATTACAAGACCGAGCAGTATGAAGTTGTAGGTGTTGACAGGGAGACCGAAACCGTGCTTGCAACTGCAGAAGGAACATTAACGGACAAAGGTTCTGTACATATGGAACTGAAAATTTGCGAACTGGATACGGAACGGAAAACGGCAACGCTGTATGTGGATGGTGTTCCTGTGATTACGCAAGAATCCGCCAACTATATGCGGGGTAGAATGGGAATCTTTGTTGACGATGCGTTCCTCTATTTGAAGAATGCTTCCTATCGGGGTGATGCAAAACCGCTGGCAGGAGTGTCCGAGTTTCATTCTGATGCCGGTAGTGGAAACAGCCTCTGCTTCTTAGATTTGATTGAAACAGAGGAAAAGCTTCTTTTGGTTGGCTATGGAAAGCGATTTGCAAGCTATGATAATGGTAAAACATGGGTTCAGGAAACTGCAAAGGCTGAGGAATCCTACGACAATGTTAGACTTGATTCCGGAAAGATTCTTTCGGCAAAGTATTTCTTCCCCGGAACCAAGGATGAAAACGGATCTGCTATCAAATCTATTGGCTTTTATTATTCCGAGGATGATGGGGAAACTTTTGAGATGATTTCGCAACTTCCCTTTGAAAAAGTGGATTTTGGACACAAGCAGAATAGTATGAAACAAGGGCCTTCCGGACGGATTTACTTCCTGGTAATGGAAAGTAGTGACGAAGATTACGGAACATGTAGAATTTTCTATTCTGATGATGAGGGAAAAAACTGGACGGAAAGCATTTTCATCGATGGTAAGGAATTGAATCTTACTATAGGGGAGGCGACAATCATTGAATATGAATCAGGAGTCACCCATTGCTATTTCCGGAGCAATACAGGATTTATCAGTTATTTCGAATCCCTTGACCGTGGTGAAACTTGGGATTTGACAACAGTTCATTCAACACCATTTTTCTCACCTGCAAGTATGTTCAACGTTGATTATGATTCCAAGGACAAGGGAACTGTTTATATGGGATGGAATTATGATAATGCAGCTTTGGATGCCAGAGTACAGTTTAACCGACATAGATGGGGTATGGCAAAAACAACAGATGGAAAAACATGGGAGTTTCTTGGAACTTACCATGAAAATAACAACGGCTGGAACAACTATATGAATTTGAATATTCAGGTTGCAGATAATGCTGTTATTTTGGAAGCACCAGTCTATGCGGATATAAGTTATAGTAAATACACTGCGTTAAAAGTAACTCAGGACAGAACGATGGAAAAGCCGGTGAAGAAGTTTGAACGGCTTCATATGAAGGATTTAGGACAGATTGCCCAGGTAGAGGTTGTTCGACCCAAAGTATGGGAAAGAACCATGGTGATACATCCAAAAACCGGTAACGCTTTGCTATCAGGTGCTTTGGTAGAAGGTATTGTTTCTGATCAGTATATTTTGCTGGACTACGCTGCGGCGTTTGTCGGTGCCAAAGTGGTATCGGATGACGATAATGGTGTGACATTGCAACTGGCTGATACAAAAGATACAGTTGCGGGGGCGGATTTGCTTCGAAAGGATAATAAGACATATATCAAAGCAGCTGCCTTTGCAGAACTTTATAGCCTTACCTTAACTGATAAGGATGGCATTATGATTATCAGTCCTTATACTGATTGGTCCCGAGGCCAGATAAGAGCTTTTCGTTATTCTGTCGATTTGCTCACGAATGAACTTTAAAGAAAGGACGGAATGTTGATGGAAAATGTAAAAGTTCAGAATGGATTTATTATGAACAAGAAATCGCTTAAAAAGCGTATCATTGAGTGTTGGCCGCTTTACTTGTTGCTGCTTCCGGCGGTACTGGTTACAGTTGTATTCAAGTATGTTCCTATGTATGGTATCCAGCTTGCTTTTAAGGATTTTATTCCCGGTAGAAGTATCATGGAGGCGTCCTGGGCAGGACTGAGACACTTTAAAAGATTCTTCTCGCTGGATGGTAGTGGTCAGTTAATATGGAACACTTTCAAAACATCGGTTGTTACCCAAATGATTTCTTTTCCCTTGCCGATTATTTTTGCTCTGATGCTCAATCAGGTCCGGAGCACGAAATTCAAAAAAGTGGTACAGAACATTTCTTATCTGCCCTATTTGTTTTCTGTTGTAGTTGTCATCAGCATTACGAATGTTTTGCTGGCGCCGAATACCGGTATTGTAAATATTTTGATTGAAAAACTGGGCGGAGAGCAGGTACTCTTCTTTGGAGACGAAAAATATGTTCTGCCGATCTATGTGATTACCTCTATCTGGCAGGGGCTTGGCTATAACGCTATTATCTATATTGCGGCTCTCGCAGGAGTTGACCAGGAACAGATGGAAGCGGCGAGAATTGACGGTGCCAATCGATTCCAGATTATCCGACACATTGAGATTCCTGCCATTAAAGATACCATTGTAATTATGTTTGTTTTGACTTGTGGACAGTTGTTTGCTATTGGCGCCGATAAAATGCTACTTCTACAGACAAATTTGAATTTGGACGCATCGGAAGTTATCAGTACCTATGTTTATAAGGTAGGTCTGGTTGATGGACAATTTAGTTTTTCTACAGCGGTAGAACTCTTCAATACTGTGGTTAACGCAAGTATTTTGTTGATTGTAAATGGTATTACAAGTAAAATTAACGGAAGTTCAATCTTTTAAGGGGGTGTTGATATGAGAAAACGAAACAATATTATTCAAGAGTCTGCTGGAGATAAAGTTTTTAACATTATCAACATTAGTTTGCTTTCCCTGATTGGGTTGTTAATTGCGTATCCTATTTACTTTTTAATTATTGCATCAATTAGTGATCCTACGGCGGTCAATTTGGGTCAAACCATGCTGATCCCCAAGGACATTACCGTTGTGGGATACAAGAAGTTATTGGAATTTCCGGAAATATTAAGTGGCTTTGCCAATTCGGTAATTTATACTGTAGCTGGTACCATTGTCAATCTGTTTGTCTGTGTTTGTGCTGCATACAGTTTGTCGCGGCGAGAGCTTCCGGGCAGAAGAGGACTTGGTATTTTCTTTGTCATCACAATGTATTTCAGCGGTGGTTTGATACCTACCTATTTGGTTGTCAAGAATTTACATATGACAAATAGTATATGGGCTTTGATAATTCCAAATGCTTTGAATGTTTACTACATGATTGTATGCCGCTCTTTCTTCCAGAGCAGTATCTCAGAGGAGTTGTTTGAGGCGACCAAAATTGACGGTGGTGGATACTTTACCTTTTTGCTTAAAGTGGTATTGCCACTCTCCAAAGCAATCATTGCGGTTTTGATTCTGTTTCATGCTTTGATACACTGGAACTCCTACTTAAATGCCTTGTATTATCTTCGGGATGCTGACAAATATCCGCTGCAGTTGATTTTGCGGAATATTACAGCATCACTGGATACCGGTGGATCAGAGGCGATTGGTGATGGTGAAGCGATTGCAGAACAAATTAAAATGATGCAAAGTGTTCGATATTCTTTGATTCTGGTTGCGGCGATTCCTGTCTTCATCATCTATCCCTTTGTACAGAAGCACTTTGTTAAGGGAGTTATGATAGGCTCAGTCAAAGGTTAAAAAATAAAAAATTAATATAAATACAAAAAAGGAGTTGTAACAATGAAAATGCGTATGAAGAAATCAGTTGGTTTGGTCATGGCAGTTCTAATGCTTGCACTTTGCATGACAGGATGCGGTGGCGGGTCTGGTAGCAGTGAGGGATTTCGTGTGACCACGGCACAGCCGTTCGGTGTCGAAAAGTCAGCGGAGGAAGCAACCTTTGCTCGATGGAATGCCTTAAGCGATGTTCCTATTGAATGGGATTTAGTAAGTAATGCTGATGCTGTGGAAACCATCAAACTCCAGTTCTCAACAGGTGACCTTCCTGAGGTTGTATTAGGTGCTTATTTGCAGAGTGGTGATGTTTCCAAGTATGCCGCAAATGGTCTTTTGCTTCCTCTTGATGAATATATCAATGAGAAGGATACCCCGAATCTCTATAAGTTGTTCCAGGATCGCCCCAAAACCAAAGCGGCAAACTATCTGCCCGATGGTCATATGTACAGCTTGCCTCAGGTAAAGGAAGTTGAACCGAGTTATTTGGAAAACGCTTTGCTTATCAATAAGACTTGGTTAGATAAACTTGGCTTGGAAGTGCCTACCACATTGGAAGAGCTGACCGTTGTGTTAGAGGCGTTCAAGACGGGTGACC
>JAZRCD010000321.1:0-4005 GCA_045635425.1 Ructibacterium sp.
CCGCTTCGATGGGAAATGATGGCCGTGTATCCTGCTCGTTCCGCCATCTCCACCGCCTGTATGGTTTCGGTCAAGGTTCCGATTTGGTTGAGCTTAATCAAAATGCTGTTGGCAATTTTTTGGGAAATCCCCTTTTTCAGACGTTTTGGGTTGGTCACAAAGAGATCATCTCCCACCAGCTGCACCTTTTCCCCCAATCGTTCTGTCAAGAGTCGCCATCCTTCCCAATCTTCTTCCGCCATTCCGTCCTCAATGGAAATGATGGGATACTTCTTTACCCAATCCTCCCAAAAGTCTATCATTTCCTCACGGCTGAGTATCTTATCCTGTTTCCAGAAACAATATCCACCGTCCTGACCTCGTTTTTTTGCCTCCTCATATAATTCCGTGGAAGCCGGATCCAGCGCAATCTTAAAATCCTTTCCGGCGTGGAATCCTGCCTCTTCGATTGCTTCCACAATCAATTGCACCGCTTCTTCGTCATTTTTCAGGTCAGGTGCAAAACCGCCCTCATCACCAACCGCAGTAGAATACCCCTTTCTCACAAGGATATCTTTTAAGGTATGATAAACTTGAGAACACCAGCGCAGAGCCTCCCGAAAACCATCGGCTCCCACCGGCATAATCATAAACTCCTGCAGACTTAGTGAATTATCGGCATGCTTTCCACCATTGAGAATATTCATCATAGGTACGGGCAGAACATGCGCCTTCACCCCACCCAAGTACTGATACAGACTCTGTCCTACCGCCACTGCCGCCGCCTTGGCGCAGGCAAGGGAAACCCCTAAAATAGCATTGGCGCCAAGATTGCTCTTGTTTTCTGTCCCATCCAAGTCTATCATGATACGATCAATCCGAATCTGATCCAAAACATTGACTCCAATCAAGGCTTCACAAATGGGGCCGTTCACATTTTTAACCGCCCGAAGAACTCCTTTTCCGCCATAACGAACCTTATCTCCGTCTCGCAGTTCGCAAGCTTCAAAAGCACCGGTAGATGCCCCTGACGGTACAGACGCACGCCCAATTATCCCATCTTCGGCATAGACCTCAACTTCCAATGTAGGATTACCGCGGGAATCTAAAATTTCCCTTGCTGACACATCAACAATTCCGATATATGCTTTCAAAAAAAACCTCCTTTTAAAAAAGTTTATCCCAAAAAAGGATTGGTTATTCTTAGCGTATATAATTGGTTCTAATTTTCGGTTCCACTTCCGGAGCAGCGATTCCAGCCTCTTTCCCTGCCTGAATAGACTTTAAAATCCACGCCATATTCCGTCCCAACTGACGCATGGTCTGGATTCCCTCTTCATCCTTCCGTACTTCTTCCGGTGTATTTCCGTGGACCATGTTCCAGTAGTTGGACGCCACCACCGGCATATTCAAAATAGTAAAATATTTGGAAATCTGATCCAGAGTAGCACTTGCACCACCCCGACGACAGCTTGCAACACAAGCCGCCGGCTTGAAGGCAAGGTTCTTTCCTCCTGCGTAGCAGACCCGATCCATCAGCGATGTAATGGCTCCTGATGCCGCCGCATAGTGTACGGGGGTTCCTACCACCAGACCATCTGCCTCTTCCATTTTGGCAATAATCTCATTCACAGGACCGTTTTCAAAAACACACCGGCCCTGTCCCAGCTTGGCACAACCGCCACAACCGATACAGCCTTGGATAGGTTCCTTTCCCACAGAAACAATCTCGGCATCAATCCCCTGCTTTTCTAACTCTTCTGCCACGACAGACAAAGCGGTATAGGTACATCCTGCCTCTTTGGGACTTCCGTTAATCAACAAAACCTTCATTTGATCTATTCCCTCCTAAAAACTTATAACCCTATTATATTGACATCTCTTTTGTTCAATGATATCAAATTTTCACACAAAAAACAAGCGGTTTTAACAAAATTTTCTTTGGGTCTTGTCAAAAATTTCTTTTTGTCGTATAATAATCTTAACATACCAAACAGGAAGGAGTTCTATTCTATGTTATTACCCATATTGTTAAGTAAAACCAAACTTCTCCCTGTCTATGTGGTGGGCATGGGCGACTATGAACGTCAACGACACATTGTCCGCCCTTACGGATTTCACAGTTACCAGATTATGTATTGTACCGGCGGTAGCGGTGTTTTGAAATTCGGAGACGAAGAACACAAAATCACTCCGGGAGATGCCTTCTTCTTCCGTCCCGATGTTCCCCATGAGTACTATCCGGTAGAAGCGCCATGGAGTGTTCGATTCATCGTCTTTACGGGAAGTGCCGCGCCGGATATTTTTGACTATCTTGGGTTTGGGGACATCGAGGCGTTCCGCTTACACAATCCTGACGATTTTCATTTGCAGGTGACAACCCTTTTTGATATGTTCCTCTGCGATGATCCGGATCGGGAAATCAAAACATCCATGCTGCTGTATAAACTTCTCATCAAGGTAGGCGAGTACCGAAACAACCTGCCCCAAGCCAGCGGTGTTTCCAAGAATGAGCGATACGAGAAACTGGCACCTGTCATTGAAATGCTTAAGACACGTTATACCGAGGACCTGAGCCTTGACGATATGGCATCGGTGATTGGGGTTACCACCAACCACCTCTGTCGTCTCTTCCATTTGGTCTACGGAACCACGCCCTTGAAATATCTAACCCATCTGCGGTTAAATATGGCAAAACATTATCTTTGTGCCCCTGAGAACAAGAAGGTCAAGGACATCGCCACCTTGGTTGGCTTCAAAGACCCCAGTTATTTCTGTTCTGTTTTCAAGAAGGCCGAAGGGGTAACTCCGGATGTATTCCGTCGGAATAACGCCTTTTAAGGTATGAATTTTAAAAATTTTATATTTATTACATAAAGGAGGATTTTATTATGGAATTGAAAGGAAGTAAAACCGAAGCAAATCTCTGGACTGCGTTTGCAGGTGAGTCTCAGGCAAGAAACAAGTATACTTATTACGCATCCAAAGCAAAGAAGGAAGGCTATGTTCAGATTGCTAAACTGTTTGAAGAAACTGCAGCAAACGAGAAAGAGCATGCAAAAATCTGGTTCAAACTTCTTCACAATGACGAGATTGCCTCTACTGCAGAAAACCTGAAAGATGCAGCAGCCGGTGAGAACTATGAGTGGACCGACATGTACGCAACCTTTGCCAAAGAAGCAAAAGAAGAAGGCTTTGACGACATTGCCGCACTCTTTGCCGGCGTTGCAAAAATCGAGAAGGAGCACGAAGAACGTTACCTGAAACTTCTGGCTAACGTAGAAGGTGATTTGGTATTCTCCAGAGATGGCGAATGCGTATGGCAATGCTCCAACTGCGGCCACGTGGTTGTTGGCAAGAAGGCTCCCGAACTTTGTCCCATCTGTAAGCATCCTAAGGCTTACTTCGAGATCAAAGCAGAGAACTATTAAATCGTTCTGCATCTGCCCCATTGAGTGACTCAATGGGGCATTTTTTAATGTTATTGTAATCTTAAACCATTGGACAAATTTGAAAATTCATGGTATACTAAAGGAAGAAAACGGAAACGATAAAGATATCTTTATCGAAGTATAAATCGGATAAGGAGCAGGGGAATATGAAGCAAAAAACCGTCTTTTTTTGTACCGATTGCGGTACCGAATCCCCCAAATGGATGGGAAAATGTCCCGGCTGTGGCGCATGGAATACCATGACAGAAGAAGTGGTTGTGACCCAGCCGAAGGGCTCACAAAAATCCACCACAGTGGCATCGTCCTCCTCTCCTAAGACCTTATCCAATATTTCCATCACCGAAGAAGAACGTCTCTCCACCGGTCTTTTGGAATTGGATCGGGTTTTGGGTGGCGGTCTTGTCCCCGGCTCCTTGGTTCTGATTGGCGGCGATCCCGGTATCGGGAAGTCCACCATCTTGCTCCAATGTTGCCAGCATCTCGGCAAGGACAAAAAGGTCCTTTATATCTCCGGCGAGGAATCTCAACGACAGATTAAACTCCGCGCCGATCGCTTGTCGGTAAACAGCGAAAA
>JAZRCD010000322.1:0-11277 GCA_045635425.1 Ructibacterium sp.
TATTCGGTGTAATGTTCTTGCTTGCCCTCAAAGATATAAGATGCAAATCCCTGCTTTTCTTCGTTCCAAAAAGTCCTACAATATGCCTCAGAATAAACATCCAGGTATTTTTCGTACTGTTCCACAAATTCTGTTTTCCCAATTCGTTTCGCCATCCACAATACACTTTGAAGAGCAATATAGAAATTCAAATGATAGTTTCCATCAAAGTCCAGTACCATTTCTTTGCATTTTCCACGCATGAAAAGATCTGTCCATTCATATAAATTCCAGAACTCTTGCTTCCGCGGAGGCATTACCAATCCATCTTTTTCCCAAGAAACATTAGTGGCTATCATATCCTCCATCTGTCCCCAATGTTCTTCTGCCAAGGTGGTGTCTCCGCTAAATTCCATATACTCCTTCATTTCAACAAGCCACCACAGACTGAATGTGGGAATTCGCATCGGATCGTCCGTTGGAGCAGAAATGCGCAACTGTCCATCTCCCCCCGGATGTTGTGCCAACAAATCAAGATTTGCACGTGCAAAAGAATGTTCCCCAAAAGCATAATAAGTTGTCAACATCTGATTTCTGGAATCAAAAGCATACAAGCCCTGCTCTCTCCATGGACAATCTTCATAGTGCTCGTGCATACAAAGGCGTTGTGTATCAACTGCCACCTGAAAAATGCGGTTATGCAAAACATTATCACAGGAAAAATGACCAATCTGTTCCATAGGATAATTGGCAGCACGCAGACCAATACCATATACCGTGATTTGCGAAAAATTCCTAATATGTACTTGCAAATATCGTCCTGCGATACGCTTAAACCAATGTGTAAAATAATTTTTACCTGCTTTGCAATGATAGTTTACCGCAAAATTTCGAATCCCTATTTTGGTGCGAACTCTCAAATCCTTTAAATGCTCGCCATAGCCAATTTCCAATACTGTGCCCGCCTCCGCCAAAACATCCAAGGTTAAATAACCTGTACTTTCTTTTTCTAAATCAAAGATAAGATAACAGCCATCACCCTCGCCTGCATTCAGAACAAGGGGTTCACCTTCCTTAATTTCTCCCAACATATCTTCCGCAGGTCTAAAAGAAAGAAAATCCTTGTAGAGGAAATCAGCTGTTGTTCCCTCTTGTTCCGTTCTCATAAAATATCCCTGAGAAATCAACTTTCCGGCAGAAAAAGGACTAATTGCTACATTTTTTATCGGACGAACTTGCAGCTCCGTCTGAACATTTTTCTCTACCGCATTCTCCCAAGGCAGATCCACACCCTCTGCATTGTAGGTGAAGGAATACCCTAATTGTCTGCTTATCATATAATGCTCGCCACTTTGATACTGTCCCGAAAGGCGACAAAGAGTCTCCTTGTCACTAACAATTGTTTGTGGTCCGTTTTTCAGAGAAAACCAAACACCGGGAGTTCCAAGAGAATACTGAAAACTTCCTACCCCTTGATAGAAAGCATGTATCTCAATCTTGTTTTCCCCTTCCCGAAGCAATGCGCCCACTTGGTAGGAATCATATACCTTTTTATCGGGATAATCATCGTATTGGCAACATCCCAAAAAGTTCCCATTAAGGAACAATGCATACTCACTATCTGCGCTAATATACAATTCTGCGTTTGGATCAATCTCCTCAATTACAAACATTCGGTAGAAGTCTACATATTCATTTTTCTCACACTCGCCGTTTCTCCATATCCATTTTGAATTCTGCATCATCTTTTCCGCCTTCTCCTTTTTTGCTATAGCATTTTATTGACAATTCTCCCATTATATGCTACCATAATTATACACTATTTCGTCAAGGTTTTCTACAACTCTACATTTCGTTTTTTGAACCATACTGAACAATTGGAGGAATTCACATGCAGCTGGAAGCCATACGATACACCTATCCATCACACAAAATACGAATTACTCATCATCTAAAAATTCCACACCGATATATTAATACTCTGCATTATCATTCAGAATTCGAGTTGCTTTATATCCTCCGGGGGCAAATCAGATGCTACAATGAGGAAATGGAGGCAATTGCAAAAGAGGGAGAGATTCTCTTTGTAAACTCCGGAATTCCCCATGCAAACGAACGCCTGGAACTTGATTCTCAATACATCCTCTTGCAGTTTAGAGAAAGAGGAAAATCAACCCAATTTCTACCTGAGCTTTCCGAATTTCTTCAAAGGGGAGGCTCTCCCATCTGTGTTTTTTCTCAAAAAGATTTGTTTTATCAGGAGTTGCGTGATTACATTCTTAACATTTCCAACTGTTCTCAAAGCAATATGGTCGCCATAGACTATTTTATTCTCTCCGGCATTTATGCCATTTCCGGCATTCTTGTTCAAAATGGTTTTTTCACTCCGATTGATGAAATTTTACACTCCCCCAGTCTCATGCGTCTTTTGCCGATTTTTGATTATATCGATCAGCACTATACCGAACCTATAACCCCAAAAGTCCTTGCCGGTCATCTCCAGATTAGCGAAAGTTACTTCTGCAGGTTATTTAAAAAGATTCTGCGTGCCACTCCTTCTGAATATGTCAATTTTGTGCGTATCAGCAAGGCAGACCAACTCTTCTCTACTAAAATGAATCTTTCCGAAATTGCATACACTCTTGGTTTTTCGTCCCTTTCCTATTTTAACCGCACCTTCAAACGTTTCCGTCGATGCTCACCATCTACCTACCGGAAAATCTTCTCAGTCCGCTAATATTTACAGCAACACTCAACGGAACATCTTTTCCATACTATTATCTCCTTTCAGTTTTTATTATTTAACTGTTATGCGTAGTATAAGTCAACGCTATCTATTCTTAACTATAGTACCTAATTGTGGTTCTTTGTTATCCAAACTTCGGTAGATGTCAAATAGATGTCAAAACATAAAAAAGAAAGGTCAGTGACAAGTAAGAAAATAAAAAAGACTTGAAACCAACGGTTTCAAGTCCTTTTTCTTGTGGTACACCTTCAGGGACTCGAACCCTGGACACCCTGATTAAGAGTCAGGTGCTCTACCAGCTGAGCTAAAGGTGCATACCCTTTATAAGTTCGTCCTCTCACAGACGCAAGACATATTATACTACCATTCATCGGGTTTGTCAAGAGTTTTTTCAAAAAATTTTCCCTTTTTTCTAAGATATTTGGGTATAAATTTCAAGGATGGGGTCGATACTTGATACAGAACGAAAAGGGAGTGGAGAAAAGCTATGAAAGAAAAGAATTCTAAACGTGTGGTTATCATTGATGATATTGATTCATGCATGATTGAACAAGCCATTTTGATTCTCCGCAGGAACGGTGCCGAAAAACCACCCAAAAAGACAACCATTGTCAGTGAAGCGGAGCGGATTATCCATGCCTATGCAAAACTGATGGAAAAAAATCAGCACATAACCAATCGAAAGGAACGCCACCATCGAAGAAAAAACGCAAAGCAAACCCATCTTTGGATTTCATTTGCCTGCTTTCTTGCAGCAGGGATGCTGATTGCAACCTTCTTCCACTTTCCCTTTGCATAAGTAAAAAAAGCGGTGCCAAAAGGCACCGCTTTTTGTATAAACTATTCACTTAATAATTCATAGGCAATCTGATTGACGTTGCCTGCGCCCATGGTGATCAAAAGGTCGCCCTCTTTCACATGCTCCTTCAAGTATCGGGCGATGGCAGACATATCACTCATATAGATGGATCCCGGCATCAGCGCCGCCAAATCACAGGAATGAATGGTGCCGTCATAGACCTCTCTTGCAGGATAGATATCCGCAACCAAAACATGATCTGCAAGAGGTAGTACCTCAGCAAATTCATGAAGCAGACTGCTGGTTCTGGTATAGGTATGGGGTTGGAACACCACCCACGTTTCCCGATAATCCATTTTCTGCGCCGCCTCTAAGGTGGTACGGATTTCGGTGGGATGATGTGCATAATCGTCCACAATCTGGCAACCGTTTACCTTCCCGAGAAGTTCAAACCGCCGCTTGGTTCCTGTAAATGCCTCCAAGCCACGCTTTACGGCATCCATAGGAAGTCCTAAAAAGTCTGCCGCCGCTGTAACCGCCAGAGCGTTCTGAATATTATGGTTTCCCGCCACTTTCATATCCAAGTCAATCAACGGCTCTCCGTGGCGCATCACGGTAAAGTGAGGATAGCCGGATTGGTCAATTACAAGATTGCCCACGGTATAATCTGCATCCGTTTCCCGGATACCATAAAAAAAGACTTTTTTATCGGTATTTTGCACAACTTGACATGCGTTTTTATCGTCAGAACAAACAATAATGCAACCAAAGGTCGAAGTAAGGTTTACAAATTTACGAAAAGATGATATAATATGGTTAATATCGCTAAAATAGTCTAGATGGTCTTCTTCAACGTTTGTGATGATAGACAAAAAGGGATGAAAGTGTAGAAAACTCTCCACATACTCGCAGGCTTCAAAGGGAAGATAATCCTTCTTTCCAAGGCGGAAGTTTCCCGAAATCTGAGGAAGTTCTCCACCTACCAAAATGGTGGGATCGGTGTCCGCTTCCAGAAGAACCAAGGATAACATGGAGGTTGTGGTGGTTTTGCCGTGTGTTCCCGCAACTGCGATGGGATAGCGATAAAGGGTCATCAGTTCCCCTAAAAGTTCCGCACGTTCAATCACCGGCACCGACAAGGAACGAGCTTTTTGCAGTTCCGGGTTGGTGGGAGAGATGGCGGCCGTGTAGCATACCAAATCCGGTTGCTGAATATTCTCAGCAGACTGGCCAATATAAATGGTCGCACCGGCTTTTTGAAGATCATCTGTCAGATGTGTCCTGTTGGCATCGGAACCGGAAACCTTATAACCAAAGTCCAACAGCATATGTGCCAAGGCGCTCATACTGATTCCGCCGATACCGATCATATGAACAGAAGCACCGGGTTTTAAATCAGATATGCTAAATTGAGGCATAAAAAAACCTTCTTTCTATAGGGCAGAGCGAAAGCCTCTGCGGTAGAAATGTTGTAAAAATTTACAATTATATTCTACCATAAGATAAAAAGATATTCAATATCTTTTTCCTGATTCCGGAAAATTAATTAAATTTTATACATATTAAAGCCGGTGAAAAACCGGCGAAAGGAATGGTAGTTGTATGCAGATTACTGACATTCGCGTAAGAAAGATTAATGCAGAGGGAAGAATGAAAGCGGTTGTATCCGTTACCTTTGATGATGCCTTTGTGGTACATGACATCAAGGTAATTGAGGGTCAGGACAAGCTCTTCATTGCAATGCCCAGCAGAAAGACTCCCGAAGGAGAGTTCAAGGACATTGCACATCCTATCAATGCAGAGACTCGAGAGATTCTTCATGGAAGCATCCTGCAGAAGTATCAGGAAGTTTTAGAAGAGAGTGTTGCCGCAGAGGATGCTGAATTCTAAATCTGAAACGTAGATAAAATCCACCCGAGAAATCGGGTGGATTTTTCATTTACACACATTTTGCCAGAATTTTTAACTGTTGCCCCGGATAGATGACATCTGTCTCCAGGTGGTTCAAGGCTTTCAGATGTTCTACGGTGGTATGGTAGTGCTTGGCAATATTCCAAAGGCTGTCACCCTTTTGAACAAAGTACAGAACAATGCATGGGAAGAGTTTTCTTTCCTCCTCACAAAGGGAGATTTCTTCGATCAGGTTAACTTCTTCCGTCTGAAGAGATTTTACCAGCAACCCAAGCACGAACCGAAGTTCCAACGAGTTGTTACCGCTTAAATGATAACTGACATGTTCCATGTAGATGCGTGCATCGCATGAAGTGTCAGGTCCTGCTCCCACCACCTGAAAGGTATGAGAGAACTCCGATTGATGACTCAGTTCCGAAACGGGGAGGTTGGAATCCGTCGTCAAATATAAGATGTTGGAACGAATGGTACCAAAGACGGTAATCTGATCCCCCTCCATGGCAATCCGATCGATTTTCGGTGTGGCACTCACATCACAGACCTGCTCCAATGCCGGAAGCATGGATGGGAATTCCACATGATCCTTGTGTGACAGTTCTGCTGTACTGTTATCCAAAAGTTGTTCCAGACGATAGGTTTTGGTGGTCAAATCCAGATTGCAGGCAAGCGAATAGGCATCGGTAACGGCATCTACCTCAAAAACCTGATGACCCTGAACCGTCACCGCAAGAATCAATTCTAAACCAAGATTTCTTGCCTCTCCGTCTCCGTCCTCTCGGATTTCATAATAGAGGTCTTTGACACAGCAATCCATTTCACCCTGCATATCCTCCGTGGCGCCCTCCATATCCACAATCTCTGTAAAGGGGAGTAAGTGTTCCATATACTGAACCGTCCCGTCACTTTCGCTTCGGTACAGGGTAGCAATACGAACCTGCCCCTTTGCAACCGCCTTGCCCTCCGCCAGTTTCAGTTCGGTGGCGGTGGGAACCGCATGAAGACGGAGAATTTCTCCTATGGTTGGCTTTCCTGACGGGAACTCCAATTGCTCCCGAAGGATGACCTGCGTTTCGCAGGCTTCTCCGTTCCCCGGCAGACGCAACCGTGTCCGATAAAGTTGCAGAGAATCATCATCACATCCCGTTGTCAGGGAAAGCGTTATCGGTCGTACCACTTTTACGCCATAGGATACCATACTTCTCAGGTTTACCTTTCTGCTGTTCAGCAGGGTATAATCCATGGCATCTGCAGATACTTCTGCAGTTAATTGCATATCCCCGGTAACCCCACGGCAATCTATGGCATGAGAAAAGTCCTGTGTTGCAAAAAGACTGCACAACTCACCCGCCGAACCACCATCCGGAAGATAGAGCACCGTCAGGCGGATGGTTCCCTGCAGAAGGACTTTGTCTTGCTGTATGACCTTTTGGGTGATAAAGACCCCACCGCTTACCTCCAGAACTTTCTTAATATCAGGTTTTACGTCCGGAACAATAACGTCTCCCTCTACCATGGTTTGCCCCGTCTTTTGACAGATAACCTCTCCGATTTTCCGTTCTTCTTTCATTAAATGCATAGACACATTCATTACCTCGTTTCGTTGCAGTATCATTCTTTGGTAATCTATATGAACGAAGCAAGGAAAATATACCACAAAAACAAAACCCTGCCATATGAGAATACAAAAAGCCGCGTTTCCCCCTTTGGAAACACGGCTTTTTCAATTTAACATTCGTCCTTTGTGGCATCCATAGGATAATCCATGCCGAGCATTTCATACTTGGCTCCTGCCACCGCATTGTAGGGAAGTTTTTCCCATGGACTGTCTCCGATGACACCCTTGATTCCCGATAGATTATCTTCCGTATCAGTCATTCCCGGTATCAAGGGCGTCCTGATCAGGTACGGTTTCCCGCTCCCTTTCAGGAACCGAAAATTCTGCAAGATGATTTCGTTGGAAACTCCGGTATACTCCTGATGGAGTTTTTGATCTGCCACTTTGATGTCCATAATCACAAAATCCATGGTCTCTACCGCTTTTTGAAATACCTCACTTGGTGCATATCCGCAGGTTTCTATGCAGAGATGATAGTCTTTCAACTCCTCTGCCAGTTCCCACAGAAACGGCCCCTGCATCAAAGGTTCTCCTCCTGAGAAGGTGAATCCTCCAAAGTCATCTCCCATAACCTCCGCCGATGCCTTCAGCTCCTTGGCAAGTTCTTTCGAAGAAATCTCTCGTCCTGAAACCTCCAAACAGTTTTCAGGACAGATGTGCACACATCGACCCAAGGATTGACATTCGGGATGAACACAAGGTTTCCGGCATAATCCGCAACCCCTGCATCTTGCCTTTTTGAACATCAGTTGCGGTTCTTGGATCAGTCCTTCCGGGTTATGACACCACCTGCACCGCAGGGGACATCCTTTCAAAAATACCGTGGTGCGGATACCCGGTCCGTCATGAACCGCCATCTCCTTAATATCAAAAATTACTCCCGTCATACCGAATACACCTGACGAGCAATCACATGATCCTGATATTCCTTATCCAGTTCCACAAAGTAAGCACTCCATCCCCAGATTCTTACCACCAGTTGACGATAGTTCTCGGGGTTCTTTTGTGCATCCAAAAGGCGTTCCACATTCACCGCATTCAATTGCAACTGATGACCGCCCAAATCCACAAACCGCTTTACCAGTTGTGCTACCTTTTCGATTCCTTCCTGATTTGCAAAGACACTTTGATGGAATTCCAAGGTAAGGGGACCACCGTTAATGGCATTTTCAAAATGGGGTTTGGTCATGGAACCAATGACCGAAACAGGACCTTTCACTTTTGCAAACAAGCTTACCGAAAAGTTGGTGCCCAAAGCCTCGCCCTTCCGTCGTCCGTCGGGAGATGCACCGATTTCGTTTGCCTTCCAGAGATAGAACATGGCCGTTCCGGTGCCGGCACGCCATCTGCCACCCAGACAATTCCGTTTTCCTTCTAACGCCTTGGAGAAACTGTCCAACAGTTCCACCGCAATACCATCCACATAGTCGTCGTTGTTTCCAAGTTTTGGCGCCTCGTACCGAAGCCGATGAAGCAATTCCGGGGTGTCCTCGAAATTCTTATCCACCGCCTGAATCAATTCCTCTTTCTCTACGCTCTTCTCTTCGTAAACATACTTTTTGATCGCCGCCAAGGAATCTGCCGCCGTGGCAATTCCTGCGCCGTGAATTCCAAAATTGCTATACTTTCCTTTGCAATCATAAATCTCGCAATCCATCATTACATTCATAAAAGGATAGGGAACTGTCCACATTTTTGGGATACTGTCACAGATTTTATGGGACTGCTTTTCGATGTTCTTCTGTACCGCCTTGAAAAACTCCTCATAGGTTTCGCATCCCATCAAATCCTCGTGGAGGGCACGATCCACCGCCTCCGGATAGGACATGGCATCCACATTTACAATCTCGTTTCCCACACCGGGGATAATGAATTCCCAACAAGCCGCCACGGTATAGTTTACTGCATCCTGATACTCATATCCCAACTTCTCCAGAGCCGGAATCACCACATCATCATTGGAATATTGCGGGAATCCCAACCCCACCTTGGTCAGTTTGGTTGCCTCCACAAACCGCTCCCTGGGGGTGTTTTTGGAAACACGAAGATTGATTTTTGGGTCTATCATCTTGTTGTTGTAAGAGGCTTTCAAACACAACTCCGAAAGAAGATTATAAACATCCTCTCCCTGCTCATTGATACCTCCCAGCATCATACTCTGTCCATTGTCACCCTTTTGGACACCGGGATATAAATCGGAATCCTTATTGAAGGAGATGAAGAAATCCTCCAAAAGTTCCAAGGCACTTTCCTCGGTATGGATTCCCTTTTCCAGATCCGCTTTCAGGAAAGGGTACATGTACTGGTCAAACCGACCGATGGTTACATGCTTGCCACCCTCCAACCAGATGGAAAAGTGAAGAATCCGAAACATCTGCAATGCTTCCCGAAAAGAGGTGGCGCCATATCTTGGCACCCGCTTTAAAACTTTTGCAATATCCTCTCTGCCTTTGCTTACCGCTTCATCCCGATACCGATCCGCAAGGTCGATGATGGCATCAATGGTCCGCTTTCCGTATTCGTCCGCTTCCTCTTTCAGCGCAAGAAGACCGCCCTTTACTGCCTTTTCATAATTGGGCGTGATGTTATTGATATAATGAACATAGTATTCCTGTTTCAAATCACTGAGTTCTTCTTTGGTAAAGCACTCAGGAATATCCGAGATGGTCCGCAAATAACAAATCTGCTCATCCTCTAAGATAATCGGTGTTTCCATCCGGCACATCCGTTCAAAGCGACGGGTCATCCGCTCCTTAGGGTCTAACTTCTGTGCAGAAAACTCCTCTGCAAAATTCACATCACATCCCTTTCGGCACTGATGATGTTGCTTTTCTATCACAGCTTTTAACAAATTGTTATTCATAAGGTATTCCTCCCCACTTTAAAAATCGTTCTGCCTCTATTTTACAGCATTCAATTGACAAATTCTTGCCGATTATTGTATAATAGTAGCAATAATTTGTCTTTTTATCCAAGAAGGGGGTATTTTATGATTTTCCATCAGCCCTTTAACTCCTTAAGTGCCAATAACTATAACGCCAATTTTTACGAAACCCAAGGCTTTGAATTTCACTTTCATCGAAGTTTTGAGATTTTTTATGTCATCAAGGGGGCGGTTACCTGCACCGTGAACCAATCCGAGCAAATTCTTCATGCAGGTGATTTCGGCATCTGTCTTCCCAACGAGATCCACTCCCTGAAACCGAGTCCTGACAGCCTTTATTGGGTTTGTGTCTTTTCTGCGGATTATGTTCGTGCCTTTGCCAAACAGACAGAAGGAAAAGTTGGTTCGGATTTTCGGTTCTCCTGCAGTGATTCTGTGGAAACATTTACACGGGAAAATTTAATGACAGAGGAACTTCCTCCTCTCTATCTTTTGAAATCCTGTCTTTACGCCCTCTGTAATGAATACCTGAATTCTGTTACCCTGACAGAGAAATCAAGGGAAAAAACCCAAACGCTGGCAATCATAACCGACTATATCACCCGCCACCATCAGGGGAATATCAAACTTTCGGACATTGCCAAACTGCTTGGGTATGACTATCATTATGTATCCCGATATTTCCATAAGGTGTTCAATATGTCCTTCAATGATTTTGTAAATCTCTATCGATTAGAAACCGCCACGAAACTGATGGAGGAAACCGACAAAAAACTCACAGAGATTGCTTTAGAGAGCGGATTCCAAAGCGTCCGCACCTTTAACGAAGTGTTTCGAAAACACTTTGGCACCAGCCCCTCCGGTTATCTGCGCAAAAGGACATCCAAATAAAAAACACTCGGCTTATACCGAGTGTTTTTTACTTCTCTTTAATCTTATCCCAGTATTCCTTGGCGGCTTGTTCCAGTTTGTTTTCGCCATAGTGATAATAGGTCTTATCCTTGATGTTATCCGGGAGATACTGTTGTTTCACATAATGGTCGGGGTAATCGTGGGGATAGAGATAATTCTGCCCCTTAACCTTTGCACCCTCTCCATCGTAATGCTTGTTCTGGAGTTGTCGGGGGATATTCCCTGTGTCCAGATGCTCGATATCATAAAGTGCCGCATCCAAAGCAAGGTATGCGCTGTTGGATTTGGGCGCCGTTGCCAAGAGAATGGTGGCCTGCGCCAAAGGAATCCGCGCCTCGGGGAATCCCAGCATCAAGGCGCTATCCACACAAGCCTTTACCACAGTAATGGCGGTGGGATGGGCAAGCCCGATATCCTCGCAAGCAATTACC
>JAZRCD010000323.1:0-4360 GCA_045635425.1 Ructibacterium sp.
AGCTGCTATCACTAAGGTATTAGCTATGAAGGGTGGCGCAGAATTCACCGATTACGCTAACATCGACAAGGCTCCCGAAGAAAGAGAAAGAGGTATTACCATTTCTACTGCTCACGTTGAGTACGAAACCGAGAACCGTCACTATGCACACGTTGACTGTCCCGCACACGCTGACTACGTTAAGAACATGATCACCGGTGCTGCTCAGATGGACGGTGCTATCCTGGTAGTATCTTCCGCTGATGGTCCTATGCCCCAGACTCGTGAGCACATCCTGCTCTCCCGTCAGGTAGGCGTTCCCTACATCGTTGTATTCATGAACAAGGTTGACCAGGTAGACGATCCCGAGCTCCTCGAGCTGGTAGAGATGGAAATCAGAGACCTGCTCAGCGAGTACGAGTTCCCGGGTGATGATACCCCCATCGTTAAGGGTTCCGGTCTCCAGGTTCTGGAAAGTGGTTCCAACGATCCTTCTGCTCCTGAGTACGCTTGTATCCATGAGCTGATGGAAGCTATCGATAGCTACATCCCCACTCCTGAGAGAAAGAGCGATCTGCCCTTCTTGATGCCTGTCGAGGACGTATTCTCCATCACCGGTCGTGGTACTGTTGCTACCGGTAGAGTAGAGAGAGGTCAGCTGAACATGTCTGACGAAGTTGAAATCGTTGGTCTGGCTGACGAGTCCAGAAAGGTAGTTGTAACCGGTATCGAAATGTTCAGAAAGCTTCTGGACTACGCTGAAGCTGGTGACAACATCGGTGCTCTGCTCCGTGGTGTTGCTCGTGACGAAATCGAAAGAGGTCAGGTTCTGGCTAAGCCCGGTACCATCACTCCTCACACCGAGTTCAAGGGCGAAGTTTACGTTCTGACCAAGGAAGAAGGCGGCCGTCATACTCCTTTCTTCACCAACTACAGACCTCAGTTCTACTTCAGAACAACCGACGTTACCGGTGAAGTTAACCTTCCCGACGGCGTTGAGATGTGTATGCCCGGCGATAACGTTACCATGACTGTAAAGCTTGGTACCACCATCGCTATTGAAGAAGGTCTGCGTTTCGCTATCCGTGAGGGTGGTAGAACCGTTGGTTCCGGTGTCGTAACCGAAGTAATCAAATAAGAGACCCTAATACAAAAGACCTGCTGATTTCAGCAGGTCTTTTTTCTTTGATGGTCATACTTGAAAAAAATTAAATAAAATTTAAGATTCCCCCTTGCAAGGAGGACATCTTTTGGGTATAATGAAAGATAGTGTTAACCGAGAGGGGTGGCAAATTTGAGAAAATACGGTTTTGATAATGATAAATATCTGTTGATGCAATCAGAACACATCAAGGAACGCATTTCACAATTCGGAGGAAAACTCTATCTGGAATTTGGAGGAAAACTCTTTGATGATTATCA
This sequence comes from Ructibacterium sp., assembly GCA_045635425.1. Classification (GTDB taxonomy): domain Bacteria; phylum Bacillota; class Clostridia; order Monoglobales; family Monoglobaceae; genus Ructibacterium. The sequence goes on from JAZRCD010000323.1 coordinate 1,402, forward strand.
TGCATCTCGTGTTCTGCCCGGATTCCAGCCGGACAGCAAACTTCGTATGCTCCTGCAATTAAAGGAGCAGGTGGAAATCGTCATTGCCATCAATGCGGCGGACATTGAGAAAAACAAACTTCGTGGTGATTTGGGTATTACCTATGATATGGACGTGATTCGTCTGATTGATTGTTTCCGTACCATTGGTCTCTATGTGGGAAGCGTGGTTCTCACCTTCTTCCAAGGCCAGCCTGCGGTGGAGGCATTCCAAAAACGGTTAGAGAATCTGGGTGTTAAGGTTTATCGTCATTACCCCATTGCGGGATATCCTTCGGACATTGCCACCATTGTTAGCGATGACGGATACGGAAAGAATGAATATATCGAAACACAACGTGACTTGATTGTGGTGACTGCCCCCGGCCCCGGTAGCGGTAAAATGGCAACCTGTATGTCTCAGTTGTATCACGAACAAAAGCAGGGAATTCAGGCGGGATATGCCAAGTTTGAGACATTCCCCATCTGGAACCTGCCCCTTCAGCATCCTGTAAACCTTGCCTACGAGGCGGCAACAGCGGATCTGGATGACGTGAATATGATTGACCCATTCCATTTAGAAGCTTATGGTGAAACCACAGTAAATTATAATCGTGATGTGGAAATCTTCCCGGTGGTTACTGCCATTTTTGAGAAGATTATGGGCGAATGCCCTTACAAGTCACCTACCGATATGGGTGTTAATATGGCAGGTAACTGCATTGTGGATGATGAGATTACCTGTGCGGCATCCAAGCAAGAGATACTTCGTCGGTACTATACCGCCCTCTGTGACCAAAGAAAGAGCGGTATGGGTCAGGAAGTGGTTTTGAAACTGGAACTTCTCATGAAGAAGGCGGGCATTACCGCCCTGGACAGACCGGTAATCGCTCCGGCTCTGCAGAAGGCGGCGTTAACCGGTGCTCCGGCGGCGGCTATGGAACTTCCCGACGGACAATTGATTACCGGTAAGACTTCAGAACTGTTAGGTGCCTCTGCGGCATTGCTCCTGAATGCTCTCAAGACATTGGCAGGTATAAGTGATGATATCCATTTGATTTCGCCCACGGTTATCGAACCCATTCAGCACCTAAAGGTAGACCATCTGGGCAATCGTAACCCCAGACTGCATACAGACGAGACCCTGATTGCGCTTTCTATCTGTGCGGCAACGGACAGCAATGCGGAAAAGGCTATGGAACAATTGGACAAGCTCCGCGGTTGTGAGGTACATTCCTCTGTTATCCTTTCCTCAGTGGATGAAAAGGTATTCCGCAGATTGAGAATTCACCTGACTTGCGAGCCGTCATATCAGTCGGCATCGGAACCGGGACAAGAAGATTTTGAATAAAAGAAGACCCCTTATGGGGTCTTTTTTTATTATTCTACAGTCGTGCTTGAAAAATTGCGACCTTGCTTCGTGATATCGGCTTGGCAAGCCAGTCACATACACAAAGTATCGTTCTGCCTTGCCAAACCTCGTCCCAAAGCAATCTCATCAATTTTTCTGCGCACTCGTATTGCGATATATTATCTGGATAACATCGTAGGGGAGGGGCTTGCTCCTCCCGTTGTTTTTACATTGTCATGCGGAAGGGGATGGAACCCCTCCCCTACAATCGAAACAGAAAAAACCAAATGAAAATAGCGATGATTGTAAAAAATTTGCAAAAAGGCCGCAGCATTTTGCTGCGGCTTAATCTAACTTTTCTTTAATACAATATTCCTCGCTCCTGTTTCAGGGTCAGAATCCGCAACACGCTTTCATCAATACGAGACTCAGGAATCTTACCTGATTCCACCGCCTTCTTAATAGCATCTACGGCTTTGTGTACATTCTGAGACATAAGAAGCATATCTACACCGGCATTTACGGCTTTCACAGCGGCATCCTCCGGAGTATATACCGAGGTAATAGCACCCATGTTCATGGCGTCGGTAATAATAACCTTTTGAAAGTTCAACTCCTCACGAAGAAGATCTGTAACAATCTGTGAGGAAAGAATTGCAGGGGTTTCATCTCCGGTGATATTGGGTGCCGACATATGAGCTACCATAACAAAGTCAGCACCTGCATCAATGCCTGCTTGGAAGGGAAGGAATTCAGCGTTTCGCATTTCCTCTAAGGTGCGCACAGAACTTCCGCTTTCCACATGGGTGTTGGCTTCGGTACTGCCACAGCCGGGGAAATGTTTTAGCGTTGCAGAAAGATTTTGATCCTGCATCCCCTTTACCTGGGCGGCAACCATTTCTGCCACCAGATCAGGATCGGTGCCAAAGGAACGATCGCCGATATCCTGATTGGTTTCCACCGCCAGAATATCAGAAACCGGTGCAAAGTCGGTGTTAAAGCCAAGTTCAGTCAACTCTTTTCCCAAGGTAATGCCGACTTCTTCTGCCTTTTTGGGGTCTTTTGTAGCACCAATTTCTGCCATGGGCGGATGTAGGGTGGTTCCAATGTTTGCATCGCCCAGACGAGAAACCCGACCGCCTTCTTCGTCGATGGCAAGGAAGGGGGGGATCTTGCTATAGCTTGCAGTATTTTTCAACATTTGGGAAAGTTGCTCTCGATTCTCGATGTTCTTGGCGAAGTAGATGAAACCACCTATCGGATAATCTTGTAAGGCTTGTTTGGTGGTTTCGCCTGCCTGAATTACCGTGTCGATTTTGCAAATATCCTCAGGCGTTACAAACATCATCTGCCAGATTTTTTCTTCTAAGCTCATTCCCTGCATCAGTTGATCAACAGAATTTGCTTTCAAGTCGGGAGAACTGGTGTCCGGGAGGGACACAAAGCGGGAAGAACCAAAAAACGCAAGAATCAAAATCACTAACACAAGGCAACAAAGAATCACAAGTTTTTTCATAAAAACCCTCCTTAAGGGTTAGTCTTTACAAAGTTCAGCCGCCAGTGCGGTAATTTGTGCTCGACTGAAGTCGG
>JAZRCD010000324.1:0-10230 GCA_045635425.1 Ructibacterium sp.
AAAATTTTAAGAAACTATTGACAACCAACGCGATTTGTGTTATTATACCAAAGTAATTGAGGTTTGCGGGAGTGGCTCAGTGGTAGAGCGTCACCTTGCCAAGGTGAACGTCGCGAGTTCGAATCTCGTCTTCCGCTCCAGAACAGTCCGCATATGCGGACTGTTTTTCTTTATTGCGAAGGAGGAATATGATGAAAACAACAAAAGCTGTACTTAAACTGTATTTGTATCATATTTTTATTTTAGTAATCATTTATGTCGCCATGGGGCCATTGTGGTTTTTGATGGATGGCATGCCTGTTTTGTATAGTTTATTAACAACCATTGCTTATTCGTGCACCATTTATTCTGTGGGTTGGAACTATGGAAAGAAAGATGGAAGAAAGATTCCGGGTTCCTATCCTGACCCCGTATTTCCTGTGAAAGTCTCTGTTTGGGCATCTGTTTTGCCGATCATTTTGTTTATTGTTCGATTTTGTTTTCCATATATAATTCAAAATGACCTTCCATTAATAAATGGAAAATACGATTTCTTTCTCACAGGAAATCGTCTGGATGGTTTTGTTGATTTTATTTTCAAACTTTGGTATTTCCCCTTCGGTCTGTTTTTGGGGAACGGATGGTTTGTGACATATTTACTTGCCGTTCTTTGGTTGCCTATCATGTTTATTTCCGGGTATTTTGTGGGATTAACTAAATTTAAATTGTTGGATTTTCTTTCGGAAAAATTCGTTTATACATCTAAAAAGTAAGCATATATTAAGTCATCATCTCATATGTTGTTTGGGGTGATGACTTTTGTTTTTTTTGATTCGAAAAAGAGGATTTATCAAATTATTTTTTCTTGTTTTTTCCATGCTGGCATTGATTTTATGTGGTATTTTTCGTAATAAGAATGAATCGGAGTATCAAAGCGTTTTTTTTGCACCTATTTCTAACAAAGTAATTGTATTGGATGCAGGTCATGGTGGCTTTGATGCAGGAGCATCTGCAAACGGTGTGCAGGAAAAAGAGATTAATCTTCTTGTGGCCTTGAGACTTAAAGAGTATCTTGAGCAGAGTGGTGCGGTTGTTGTACTAACACGCAGTGAGGATGTGTCAACTGCCGAAGAAAACAAAGAAGGACAATCTGCAAAAAAGAGTGATTTATATGTTCGAAAAAACATGGCGGATCATAGTGAAGGTGATATTTTTGTCAGCATACATATGAATAAATTTCCCGAATCTCAATATCGAGGCGCTCAGGTATTTTATAGTGACGACCAAGAAGATGGAAAAAGATTGGGGGACAACATTCAGCAAGGTTTAAAAGACGTCTTGCAAGATAATAATGATCGTGTTTGTAAAAAAATAGACGGCGGGGTATTTCTTTTAAAAAATACCACCATACCGTCTGTGATTGTTGAATGTGGATTTTTGTCAAATCCACAAGAAGCGAAACTCTTACAAAACGAAGAGTATCAGCAAAAAGTTGCGTGGGGGATTTATTTAGGCGTTGTTCGATTCTTTAATGAAAGAGACTAGATTTAACAATAACGTCAATATGTTTGTTGTCTTCATTCCACAATACACTTCCGCCAATCGCTTCGATGACATTTCGAATGGGAAGAAGCGTGCGGTTGTTATACTCAATGGCGATAGAAGAGGTAGGTTTAATTTCGCCATTTATATTCATATATGGCTCGCCTATTTGAATATAAATATGGTAGCCGGGCAATACAATTCCGGCTGTTTTTGTATTATCATCCCAGGAGATTGACCCATTTAAGGAAGTCATAACCGAACGCATGGGGACCAATGTGCGGAAATTTTCCTTATCTGTGATCGGAGGTTGGTCGAATTGGATAGGAGTTCCGTTAACAGAAACTGTAATAAGTTCTTCGTATGCAATATCATGTGTCTTGGCGTATTGTTCTGCTGTTGTATCGGGTTTTGCATAAATGCAAAGTGTATTTGTTTTTTCAAAAGCGCTGTCATGAATTGAAATCTCAGCATTGGGAATGGTTACTGCTGATAAAGCCGGACAGGAAGCGAAGGCGTTTTCTTCAATAGAGACAACACTTTCGGGAAGAGAGATTGTCCACAATTCATCACAACGATAAAAAGCATTTTTACCAATGGTTTTGATGCCGGATGGAAGTTCAATTGAACGAAGGTTAGTACAATGGTTGAATACACCGACATCTATCCGGGTGAGGTTTTGAGACAATGTAATCTGCGAAAGCTTTGTGCAATAGGAAAAACACATTGACTCAATGGTGGTAATGGAGTCGGGGAGTAAAACTTCTTCGATGGTAATACTTCCTCCAAATGCACCTCCTGCTAAAGTTGTAACAGGATAGCCACCTAATTGACTTGGGACTACGACTTTTTTTTGTACGTCATCCACATTGGTGATGATAGCGGAATCTTCTTCAATTACATAAGTAAAAATACCATCCTTCCGGACTGAGGATGGAGTTGCATAGGCAACACATAGGATGAAAAAAATCAAGATAAAAGGAAAAATTTTAATTGTCATTTTTAGCATAGTTTCACCTCAAATTCCTTGTTTCATACGATATTATATCATGAATAGCCGAAAAATGCAAGTTTTTGAAAAGTTCGTAAAATTTTGTTGACTTTGTGCATGGTTTGTGGTAAGATGAATCCAAAGTGATGAACGGAAACAAGTAAGCTGTGGATGGAGTTGAGAGAGACGGCGGGTGGTGTGAGCCGGAGTCTTGAATCAGTCTGAATACGGTCCGGGAGCTGCGAAGGGGAAACTTAGTATCTTTCGACGGGTGCGCCCGTTATTGCGTAAGAGTTTTGCATTTTTTTAAGGCAGTACTCGAAGAGGTCGATTCTGTGAAGAAGCGACGAACTGAGGTGGTACCGCGGGATAATTTCTCGCCCTCTGATTTATTTCAGAGGGCGATTTTTGTTTTTCGTTACGAATAACACCAATGGGAAAGGAATGTATATAATATGCCTATTACAGATTTTTTGGAGAAAAACGCCAGATTATATCCAAACGAGATTAGTTTGGTAGAAGTCAACCCGGTGAATCAGCCGGATGAAGCGGTTTCTTGGCGTGAGTATAGTTTGATTGAAGCATCCGGTGGCGAGCGATATAGAAGAGAACTTACATGGAAAGAGTTTGACGTTGCAGCGAATCGCTTTGCAAACTTACTTTTGACTCGTGGAATTAAAAAAGGCGATAAGGTTGCTATTTTGATGATGAATGATATCAACTGGCTTCCTATTTACTTTGGTATTTTGAAGTCCGGAGCAATTGCTGTGCCTATGAACTTCCGTTTTTCTGCAGAGGAAATTGAGTACTGCAGTGATCTGGCAGACATTTCTGTTTTGGTTTTTGGACCGGAGTTTACGGAACGTTTGGAAAATATTCAATCTAAGTTGAAGATTAAAGACTATTTCTATGTTGGAAATGACACCCCGGCTTTTGCAGACAATTATGAGCAGATGATTACATATTGTTCTTCTGTAGTTCCGCCTGTTGAGATTCATGATGAGGATGATGGTGCGATTTATTTCTCGTCAGGAACGACAGGATTCCCAAAAGCGATTCTTCATCGTCATAAGGCGTTGGTCGCTTCTTGTATCGTAGAACAAAAGCATCATTCCCAGAGTAGAGAAGATGTGTTTTTATGTATTCCTCCCTTGTATCATACAGGTGCAAAGATGCATTGGTTTGGTTCTTTGTTATCCGGTTCCAAAGCGGTTATCTTGCGAGGAATTAAACCTGAGTGGATTTTGCAGACTGTTTCTGATGAACAAGCCTCTATTGTATGGCTTCTTGTTCCTTGGGCGCAGGATATTCTCGATGCGATTGAACGGGGAGATATTAAGTTAGAAGATTATAACCTGTCTAATTGGAGACTTATGCATATTGGAGCACAACCTGTACCGCCTTCGTTGATTAAACGTTGGAAGGAAGTTTTCCCGAACCATGAATATGACACAAACTATGGATTAAGTGAATCTATTGGACCGGGTGCTGTTCATTTGGGTGTTGAAAATATTCATAAAGTAGGTGCAATTGGTGTTCCCGGATACCAGTGGGAAGTTAAAATTGTTGATACAGAAGGAAACGAAGTTTTAAAAGGAGAGGTTGGAGAACTCTGTCTAAAAGGTGACGGGGTTATGAAGTGTTACTATAAAAATACGGAAGCAACCCGCGAAGTACTTAGCCCCGATGGTTGGCTTTATACAGGCGATATGGCAAAACAAGATGAAGATGGTTTTATTCATCTTGTTGACAGAAAGAAGGATGTTATTATTACCGGTGGAGAAAACATTTATCCGGTTCAGATTGAAGATTTCTTAAGAGCAAATGAAAAGATCAATGATGTTGGTGTTATTGGTCTTCCTGATGAGCGTTTGGGTGAAATTACGGCTGCCATTATTCAGTTAAAAGATGGGGCTGTAGCGACAGAAGAGGAGATTCATGAGTTCTGCATGGCGTTGCCTCGGTATAAGCGTCCCAAACAGATTGTTTTTGCTGAGATTCCTCGAAATGCTACCGGTAAGATTCAAAAGAATGCATTGAGAGAGCGGTATGGTGCGGCACGATTGGTTGAAGCAACAACTACAAAATAGGGGGTTAAAATCATGCAAGAATATATTCATGATCAAAATACAGGAAATTTTTATCCACCGCCAAAGCAAAACAATAATTTGATCATTGCGTTGTTGGTGCTTTCCACAGTATTGATCATTGCATTGGTGATTTTAATTACAGTTTGGTTGGATGAACCGAAGGAGGAGCCCGATCCAAGCAATGAAACAACAGCTACCACTGTGTATGTGGAACCAACACAGGAACCCGAGCCTTCTGTAGTACCCACAATTGCACCTACACCGCAACCTACATCTACTCCGTTGCCGGTTTATTACTACATAAGAAAATCTGCTTATGATACTGCATCTCAAATAGGGGCATTTAATAATTATGATAATGCGGTGGCATATGCAAATAAATATGCAAGTAACGGTTATGAGGTTTATGATGCCTATGGAAACATGCTTCATGATCCTGTCCCGGATTCTGTTTCGGCATCAAGCCCGACCATGTCCAACGGTGTTATGTATCGTGTCAGAAAATCTCCTTATGATGAGGCGTCGCAAATTGGTGCATTTAAGGAATTTGAAAATGCAAAAAATCAAGCAGACACACACAAGAGTCAAGGATATGAAGTGTATGATTTAAATGGTAATCTTATTTATACACCATAAAAACGAAAAACAACTGTAGTCGTTAGGCTACAGTTGTTTTGTAAAGATGTGACCGTTCTTGCATTAACGATAAATTCGTGGTATGATAACGGTATAAAATGCGTCGCAAAAGGCGACTCTTATATAAGAAAGTGATATGTTATAATTTGTTGGAGTAGTGTTTATGAAAGTTAAAGATAGAATTTTTCAGTTAGCAAATCATTGTGCATTAAGCGGATGTGAAAAAACCTTTGGGGTTTTTTTGTGTAGCTTGTTGATGGAGTTGGGGTTTGATGCGCATTGCGATTCGCACGGTAATGTGATTGGCAAATTATCTTGTGGCAAAATAGATGCAAAAACAATGCTCTTAGAGGCACATTTAGATCAAATCGGGCTCATGGTTTCAAAAGTTGAGGAAAATGGTTATATTCAATTTGCAAATTTAGGCGGTGTGGACCAGAGAATCCTTCCGGGAATGGAAGTGAAAATTCACGGGAAGCAAACCGTTTATGGTATTATAGGAGCATGTTTACCCGAATCAGAGAAAGGAAAAGAACAGAAAAATCTGAAGGTAGACGAGTACAGAATTGACACGGGTTTATCTTATGATGTATTGAAAAAGTTGGTGTCAGTTGGAGACTTCGTGGAGATGGAAGGAGAAACCGGCGTGTTATATAATGACACGATTTCCGGTATTGCCTTAGACAATCGAGTGGGAATTGTATCTGTTTTAATGTGTGTTCAAAGATTGAAAGAAGCATCATTTGATTATGATATCTGTGTTTTATTTTCCTCGCAGGAAGAACTTGGGCTTCGTGGTGCATATACAGGAATCCGCGACCTGGATATCGATGGAGCAATTGTCGTTGATGTGACTCATGGAACGACAGCAGATACAAAAATAGAAACCGGTGTGTTTCCTTTGGGGAGTGGAGCGATTATATGTCGTGGACCCAATTTTCATTATGACTATACCAAGCAATTGATTGCAATTGCAAAAAATCGAAATATTCCATTTGAAATCGAAGTTGCATCTGCCGAAAGCGGAACCACGGCATGGGCGATACAGACTTCAAATGGTGGAATTCCGGCTATGTTAGTTTCTGTTCCTCTGCGTTATATGCACACCAATGTGGAAACCGTGTGCTGTAATGATGTGGAGGCAGTTGCTGATTTGCTGTTTGGTGCCGTAATGGGAGGTGTTGAACTTGCTTAAAGAATTGTCAAAACAGATTGCGGTATCCGGTGCAGAAAGCGAATTCGGAAGATTTATACAAGATGAACTTATGTCGTGTTGCAAATCGGTAATGATAGATAAAATGGGCAATATTCACGGCTATCAACAAGGGGATGGACCGAACATATGTTTGGTTACCTATCTGGATGAGCCGGGTGTTATTGTGACAAAAATAACCGATGACGGTTATCTTTGTTTTGAAACGGTGGGCAGAATAAATCCTTCGTTTTTGGTGTCGAAGCGTGTTGCTTTTGATCGTTGCAGCGGCGTTATTTCATTGAAAGCCATTCATCTTACGACAATGAAGGAACGAGAGGTTCCTGTCCGGACATCACAGTTATATATCGATATAGGTGCATCTTCCAAAGAAGAGGCGATGAGCCTTGTTGAGATTGGAGATTATGGATGCTTAGATGTGTCATATCAAGAATTTGGAGAGGGTTTCATAAAGGGAAGAGCCATTGCTGGACGAATGAGTTGTAATGTTGCTCTTGAAATCTTGAAGAGAAATAAAAAAAGCAATATTCACGCAATTTTTGCTGTTCAACGGGAAATTAATCACAGAGGAATTGTAGGGTGCAGTGATAAAATAGATTCCGGCTTTGCTATTGTGTTGGACGGAATGAAAGCTCAAGATTATATCCAAAATAATAAAATGATGCCCGAATTAGGAAAAGGCGTTGTTATTGTCCGTAAGCACGCGGGTGGTGTTATGGATAAGCGGTTTGATTTTCTTTGTCAAAATATTTCTCAAAGTGAAACGATTCCGGTTCAATATGGTGTTCGCACGGAAGACGGTGCGGAACCTATCTTGTTGAAAGCAGGGTGCAACACTGTACTTTCACTATCCATACCGGTTCGATATGCAGATTCTACTTCGCCTGTCGCAAACATTGCTGACATGGATGCAATGCTTCGGTTAACAGATGGTATTATCAATTTCATTTCAAAGGAGGAGACGGTGTGCAAATGATAAAGGATGAAATTAAGCTCCAAGAGTTTTCAAAAAAGTCTTTTTTTCAATCTCGGTTATTTGAAAACGCAGAAAAAGATGCGGTTGGGAATTACCATTTCACAAAGCATGGAAATGGTGAAAAAATTCAAATTATTTTTAAAATTTCGCCGGTTGCAGTCATGATTGGAAAAGAAGTTGACGGAAAATATATTCCCTCCATCTTTGGTAATGAAGAAAGAGTCATGGAAGCCTTTTTGAATAAAGATGGTAAGACCGTTGGCGTATTGCGTAAGGATAAAGAATCTTGGTATGTTGATAAACTAAACACAAAGCAAAACTTGTGCGGTGAAGTGTTGACCTTTGATGCATACTGTAATTATGATAACGAAAAGATTTGTGCAACTGATTTAGATGAAATTACAGCATTGACGCTTGCTCAATTTGTTTTGAATCATGAACAATGCGCCGATAAAACCATTGATTTTACCGTTTGGAATTCATCGTTGTCAGGTAAAAGCGGTTTGGTTTCTGCTATGAACCATTCAAATGCTGATCATCTTTTATATTTGTCCAATGCAAAAGATGATGATTTTTCGAAAAATTCAGGCCCGGCTTTTGTTGCGAAAGACGGGAGCTATGTTATGAGTCTTGAATCGAGAACGCGTTTGACAGGTGTTGTGGGAGGAGAGAATCCTTGTGACTTTTTCGTTGGGAAAGTCGATGACTCCTTGGAACAGTTAGAATTACATGCGTTGAATAAAAATGTTTTTGGGATTTATATTCCCATTTCCCATTTTGGAAAGTGCATTGAAGAAATCAGGAGAGAGGATTTGAAAAAAACTCAGGACTTGCTATTGAAATATATTACTACTTTGTGATATAATGTCTTTTATGCAAATTTATTGTTTTAATTTAGTGTACAATACAACATATTTTAAGAGGTGGATGAAGTGGAAAAGAAATTAATGCTCGGCAACGAAGCAGTTGCAAGAGGACTTTTTGAAAGCGGAGTGACAGTTGCGTCTGCTTATCCCGGTACCCCCAGTACTGAGATTTTAGAGTTTACAGCAAAGTATGATGAGGTTTATGCTGAATGGGCACCGAATGAAAAAGTTGCAACTGAGGTAGCTATCGGCGCTTCCATTGCAGGTGCACGTTCTTTTTGTGCTATGAAGCATGTTGGTTTAAATGTTGCAGCAGACCCCTTGTTTACGGTTGGATATACCGGCGTTAACGGCGGCTTGGTTATTGCGGTTGCGGATGATCCCAGCATGCATAGTTCTCAGAACGAACAGGACAGTAGGCATTATGCAAAGGCGTCTAAAATTCCTATGGTAGAGCCTTCTGATAGCCGGGAATGTAAAGAGTATATTCAGGCGGCCTATGAATTGAGTGAAAAGTTTGATACACCGATGCTTTATCGGTTGTGCACTCGTGTTGCTCATTCTCAAAGTGTTGTTGGTCTAGAAGAACGTCAAGATGTCCCTTTGAAGGAGTATGAGAAGAATATCGGCAAGTATGTTATGATGCCCGGTAATGCAAAAAAACGCCATCCTGAGGTAGAAAAGCGTCTTGAGTTGATGACTGAATATGCCGAGACAAGTCCCCTTAACAGAATCGAATATGGTGATAAAAAAATTGGTATCATCACAAGTGGTATGTGCTATCACTATGTTAAAGAAGCCTTTGGGGATAGTGTGTCGGTTTTAAAACTTGGTCTGGTTTATCCGCTTCCTGTTAAATTAATTCAGGATTTTGCAAAGGAAGTAGATACATTATATGTTGTTGAAGAACTGGATCCGTTTATCGAAGAACATTGTGCAAGCATTGGCGTTTCTGTGATTGGAAAATCTCTTTTCCCAATTTGTTATGAATTTAGTACAAAGCAAATTAAGGAATTAATTACCGGTCAAAAAGATGACGAGTATGCTATGGTGGACGAAGAAGTTCCTGTTAGACCGCCCGTGCTTTGTCCCGGATGTCCTCATCGTGGAACATTCTATGTTTTGAAGAAAATGGGTGTTCATGTATGTGGTGATATCGGTTGTTACACATTGGGCGCAGTTGCTCCGCTTGGTGCTATGGATGCGGTAGTGTGTATGGGGGCAAGTATTGGCATGTCCTTTGGTATGGCGCTTGCTCGCGGAAAAGAGTTTGCGAAGAATACCGTTGCTGTAATTGGCGATTCTACATTTATTCATTCCGGTATTACCGGTTTAATTGAAGTTACATACAACAAGGGAATCAACACCGTTTTGGTTCTCGATAATTCCATTACCGGTATGACCGGACATCAGCACAACCCCACAACCGGTAAAACATTGAAGGGTGAAGCTACCACTTCTGTTGATTTAGAAGCGCTTGGTCATGCGGTTGGAATTAATCGAATTTCTATCGTTGATCCTTTCGAGTTAGATAAATTGGAGCAGATTTTAAAGGAAGAACTTGCGACTGAGGAACCTTCTTTGGTAATTGTGCAACGTCCTTGTGCCCTTTTGAAGGATGTTAAATTCCCCGGTCCTGTTCAAATTGATCCCGAAAAGTGTAAGAAGTGTAAGATGTGTTTAAAACTTGGATGTAGTGCAATCTCTTTGCAGGGTGATCGGATTGAAATCGACCAGACATTGTGTAATGGCTGTGGCCTTTGCCAGAGAGTATGTAAATTTGATGCGATTCATTAATGGAGGGAGAAGTTGAGATGGAAGTTTCAATTATGATTGTTGGTGTCGGCGGACAAGGAACTTTGCTCGCAAGTAGAATTCTTGGAAATTTGGCACTGGAACAAGGATATGATGTAAAAGTATCTGAGGTACACGGAATG
>JAZRCD010000325.1:0-10047 GCA_045635425.1 Ructibacterium sp.
TTTCTCTTATGCGCCCTACCCCCAAGAACATTACCGCCATTTCTTCCCCATGTAAGACAACCGTCTTTGATGACGGCGTTACTGTCATTGGAGAACGAATCAACCCCACAGGAAAAAAACTCCTGAAAGAAAAACTTCGGGAGCAGGATTTCGGTTACTTGGCAGGAGAGGCAATCTCTCAGGAAAAGGCAGGAGCCGATGCCTTGGACGTCAACTGCGGACTCCCCGATATTGACGAGGCGGAAACCTTAAAAAAGGCGGTGCAGGAAGTGCAGGCAGTAACCAATCTGCCTTTGCAGATTGATAGTTCTGATCCTGTTGCCATAGAACGGGCGGTGCGACTCTACAACGGAAAGCCTCTTATCAACTCGGTGAACGGAAAGCAAGAGAGCATGGATGCCATCTTCCCCATTGCAAAAAAATACGGAGCCGCAATCATTGGTCTCACTTTGGATGAATCGGGCATCCCCGAAACGGCAGAGGAACGCTTTGCCATTGCAGAAAAGTTGGTTAAGGAGGCAGAGAAATACGGCATTCCCAAAGAGGACATTATCATTGACTGTCTGGTTCTGACCGCATCGGCACAGCAGGGGTTGGTTTTGGAAACCTTAAAAGCCGTCAACCTGGTAAAGACCCGTTTGGGACTTCATACTGTTTTGGGTGTCAGCAACGTTTCCTTCGGGCTTCCGTCCCGACCCAACCTGAACAGCACCTTTTTATCTGCCGGATTCGGCACAGGGCTTTCCGGCGCCATCATCAATCCTCTGTCCCGGCCCATGATGGATGTGGTACGGAGTTTTCGGGTTCTGAACAATCAGGACAAGGATGCCGTTGATTATATCGGTCATTTCAGTCAGGTTGCTCCTTCCGCTCCCGTCTCGACGGCGGAACGCACCCTGAAAGAATACATCATGGAAGGTCGCCAAGGAGAAACGGCAGAAAAAACCAAAGATCTGCTTCAGACACAAGACGCCCTTTCCATCATTGATCAGGAATTTATTCCTGCCTTGGACACGGTGGGAGAACGCTATGAAAAGGGCGAACTTTTCCTGCCCCAGTTGATTCAGGCGGCAGAAGCGGTGCGATGCGGCTTTGAAATTCTGAAATCCTCGGTTCCTCAGGGCAGCATGGACAAAGGCACTGTTCTTCTTGCCACCGTAGCAGGAGATATTCACGATATCGGTAAGAACATTGCCAAAATGCTCTTGGAGAACTACGGCTATCGGGTTATTGATTTAGGAAAGGATGTTCCCATTCAAACTGTGGTCGAAACCGCCATGGAACATCAGGTGCGCCTGATTGGTCTTTCTGCTTTGATGACCACCACGGTAACCGCCATGAAAGACACCATCACCGCTCTGCGAGAGGCGGGATGTACCGCTGAAATTATGGTTGGTGGCGCAGTTCTTAACGAGGAATATGTAGCCTTTGTGGGCGCAGATCATTTTGCTCGGGATGCTCGGGCGGATGTGTTGATTGCCAACAAGATTTTTGGGAACGGAAACTGATATTATGAAAGAATTTACCATTGGAAAAAATGACAAGGATATGCGCCTTGACAAGTTTCTTTCCAAGGTGATGGCAACTGCAGGCCGGGGTGTCATCTACAAATCCTTGCGAAAGAAAAAGGTAAAAGTGAACGGCAAACGAATTACCGACGGGAGTCTCCGTCTCTGTTTGGGGGATTATCTTGAGATTTACTGCAACGATGATTTGTTCACCATAACCGAAGGAACCAAACCCGTTACCACTGTTTTTAACCATACCCTTGAAGTTCTTTATGAAGACCGGCATATCATCGTTATGAACAAGCCCTCCGGTCTGCCTTCTCAGGCAGAAGCAGGAGAGGATTCCTTAGAAGCAGAAATGCGAGACTATTTGATGAATAAGGGTGATTTTGATCCGGCTTCGGAGAACACCTTCCTTCCATCCCTCTGCCATCGGATTGACCGAAACACCGCCGGCATGGTGATTGGCGCCAAGGATGCTGAGAGTCTGCGAATCCTAAATCAAAAAATCAAAGATAAAGAGATTCGGAAATTCTACCTTTGCGAAACCCAAGGAACTCCTCACCCGCTCATGGGAGAAATCACGGGCTACCTCAAGAAAGACGAGAAACAAAGACGGATGATTTTTCATGAGAATAAAGTTCCCGACTCCCTTTCCTGCCACACTCGTTATCGGGTTTTGAAATCGGGAGAGATTGCCACAGTTGAGGCAGAAATTCTTACCGGAAGAACCCACCAGATTCGGGCAGGCTTTGCTCATTTGGGGCACCCCCTTGCAGGAGATGTGAAGTATGGCGCCAAAAAGGACGGCAAACATACTTTTCAGCATCTGATTGCCTACAAATTAATCTTTGACTTTACCACCGAAAGCGGTTGTCTTTCCTATCTGACCGGCAAAGAGATTATGATATAACAAAGGAGATTTTCATGAACACAGTACTGTTTGACATGGATGGAGTTTTGGTAAACTCCGAGCCGGTTATTATGAAAGCTGCCACACGCGCACTATCTGAAGTTGGCATCACAGCCACTCGAGAGTTTTTCGAACCATTCTTAGGCGCCGGAGAGGAATTCTTCATCATCGGCCCGTGCAAGGATGCAGGCATCCCTGAAAAAACACAAACGACCATGGATGCTATGTACCAATACTATAACGAAACCGTCTATCAGGAACTGGAAGTACATAACCACGCGCCCGAAACCATCCGTGCCCTTTTCGAGGCAGGTATTACCACCGCTTTGGTCAGCAGTTCGGAGCGTAAAAAGCTTTTGGTTTCTTTGGATGCGGCAAACATTCCGGCAGAGTGTTTCTCTTTGATTATCTCGGGAAGTGATGTAACCAAAAAGAAACCCCATCCCGAGGCGTACTTAAAAGCCGCCGAGAAACTGGGGAAAGACCACAAAGATTGTCTGGTGATTGAAGATGCCTTGAACGGAGTCAAGGCCGCCAAGGCGGCAGGGATGACCTGTGCCGCCGTTACCACATCCTTCCCTGAAGATGCGTTAAGGGATGCCGGAGCAGATATTATCTTAAATGACTTAGATGATATTTTGAAAATTATGCTAAAGGGATAGTTCTTTCCGGGCATACCACCAAAATCATCCACGATTGATTATTTTCAACAGAAACCGAAAGCAGGTGAACACCATGTTGCAATTGATTACCGGACCCGCTGGGAGCGGGAAGTCCCAACATCTCTATCAGGAATTACAAGAACGTATCAACCAAGGAGAATGCTCCTGGGTTCTTGTCCCTGAACAATTCTCTCTGTATACCGAAAAAAAAATTATACGTCAGTTTGGTCTGCCTGCCCAAAAACACATTAAGGTGATTACCTTCTCCCGTCTCTGTAATCTGGTTCTTCATGAGCTTGGACCCTTGCGGATGCAGTACATTGACGGCACCGGCAAACAGATGATTGCCGCACGAACATTGGAACTGAACAGAGAAAAACTGACCTATCTAAAACGAAATCTGCACCAGACGGGATTTTCAAAAATCCTCACCGATACCCTTTCGGAATGTAAGCGCTATGGTGTTTCACCCCAGACCCTACAGTTTGCCGCAGAGCAAACACAAATCCCCGAACTTTCACAGAAATTAGACGAGCTCTCTATGCTCTATCAAACCTATAACGACCTGATTGAGGAACATCACGCCGATGCCGAGGACAACCTGACCTTGGTTTGCCCCCGCATTTCTCAGTGTTCCTTCCTGCATGGAAAGTTGTTTGTCCGGCATTTCCGTTCCTTCACTCCGGTGGAACACCACGCCCTGAAAGAACTGATGCAGAAGATGGATCTGACCGTCCTTTTGGACACCTCCTCCCACGCCTCCTTTGGCGGAATCTTCTCTCCTGTGGAAGCAACCGCGCAGAAACTGCGCCAATCCGCTCAGGACGCGGGCATCCAAGAGATAACTCCCTTGACATTCACACCCCCTGAAGCAGAAACCGATCTTTGTTATCTGCAACAAAACTATTTTGACTATGCGGCAAAACCATATGCCCAAAAGACCGATTCTGTCTTTCTTTATGAGACACAGAATCGTTATCGGGAGATGGAAGCTGCAGCAGACCTGATTGTTCGGCTTTGTCGTACCGAGAATTATCGGTTCCGAGACTTTTTAATCCTTGCCCGCAATACCGAAAGCTACGCAAGGATTCTCCCCACCGTCTTTCGGACGCGGGGAATCCCTGTCTTTGCAGATACTCGGACACCTCTTTCTTCAAAGCCTTTGCTACGTCTTCTGTTTGGCACCTTGGATATCCTATCCCATGGTCATTCTTACGAGCGGATTATGTCCATTGCCCGCAGCGAAATCTTCCCGCTATCCCGAGGCGAAATTGATCGGTTGGAAAACTACATCCTTGCCACCGCACCTACTCATGCCATGTGGCAATCCCTTCTGTGGGAATACAGTCCTCATCGGGGTGAGTATGATCACGAGGATCTTTATGATATGGAAGAAATCAACCATACAAAAGACGTCCTCCTCTCCGGTGTTCGCGCCATGGAGCAGGCTCTGTCCGGACGAAAAACCGGTGGAGATATTGCGGCGGCATTGTTGACCTGGATGAAGGATAGCACTTTATCCGATGGTATCACAAAAGCGGCACAAGTCGCCATGGAACAAGGCGACAGCGAACTGTCCGACAGTTATCAACAATCATGGAATGCAACCCTTTCCATCCTTGTGCGTATGACAGCCATCCTGCAGGACACGCCCATGACCTATCAACAATTCTCTGAACTTTTTGCAGAGACCTGTACTTCTACCGATATCGGTCGGACTCCGCAAACCTTGGATTGCGCTGTCTTTAGCCAGATTGATCGGTTCCGAAGCAACGATGCCAAGGTGGTAATCGTTCTGGATTTGACCGATGGTGTTTTCCCGAAAGGCTTTACGACAGAGGGTTTTCTCTCCGACGGAGAACGTCAACTTTTACGAGATATGGGTGTTGAATTAGCCCCCGGTCTCGAAAGCAAACAAAGAGAAGAACAACTTCTTCTTTATGCAGTTTTGACCGCCCCTGCCGAGAAGCTCTATCTGTTCCGTCCATTGGAGGACAACAATGGGTCTCCCTTCCAACCATCTTCCATCATCAAGCGAGTGCAGGAGCTTCTGCCCTCCGTGGAAACATATAACCCTGACACTTCACACGATCCTCTCCATGGTATCGAAAGCAGTTCCGGCGCCTTTTCTCTGTTGGCAACCGCTTTGGCAGACTGCGGTGGTGATGCAGAACAGTTATCTCCCCCTCTTTTGGAACTTTATCATTGGTATCAACATAACCCGCGATACCAAAACGCTTTGTCACAACTGGAATCCACCATGAAATCTGCTCCTCCTACCGCCATTTCCACAGAACTTGCAGCGGCATTGTACGGAGCACCATTGCGCCTGAGTGCGTCACATCTGGAAACCTACAATTCCTGTGCTTTCCGTTTCTTCCTCACCTATGGTCTTCTTCTGCAGGAACGAGATCTTGCAGGTATGGAGCCGCGAAGCATGGGCAGTATTCAACACGCGGCATTGTATCAGTACTTTACCCATTTGAAGGAAGCGGACATCGACTTTGCAACCATTGAAAAGGAGGACTGTTTCCGTCGTATCGGTGATGCAATTGAAGCGGAAGCCAAAAAAAACAGCAGTACCCTTTACGAAGCATCGGCGTACTATAAATACATTGTACTGCGCATGAAAGATATTGCCGCTCGGACCGCATGGGAAGTGGTGAAGTTCTATCGCTCCAGCCGTTTCCGTCCCTACGGATATGAGTTGAAGATTGGAACAAACGGTCGCATTCCTGCCCTCTCTGTCAAGGCAACCGACGGAACCGAACTTGCCACCATCAAAGGATTTATTGACCGTGCCGACATTGCAACTACGGAAGGAAAAAACTTGGTCAGCATTGTTGACTACAAATCTTCCGCAAAAAATCTGGATATTACCTTGGCCAAAGACGGCATCACGTTACAACCCCTTCTCTATGCTCATGCTCTCTGCAACAGTATGGAGAACGCAACCCCTGCCGCCATGTTCTACCTCCAAATGAATGACCCCATTATCGCCGAGGAAGATATTCGCGGAAGCACCGAACTGACGCTGGATAAAAAAATGAAGCCCAAAGGATGGATCGTCAGCGAACCTGAAGTTGTTTCTGCCTATACCAATGACGGAGACGACACCTTTATTCCGAAAGAAAAATCCACTTATGTTACCCGTGAGGATTTGACCGCACGAATTTTCGAAGCCAACCAGAAAATTCAGGAATCCGCCTCGGATATTGCAAGCGGTGTGATAGACGCCAACCCCTATCGCACCTATAAACACGATGCCTGTGAATATTGTGCCTATCACAGCGTTTGTCAGATGCACGGATAAAAAAAAGACTGCTTACGCAGTCTTTTTTTCTTAGTAAATATCAATTTCCGTAACGTCGTACCGCTCTCTTTCCTTCCATTTACCATTTGTAAAATCAGGAATCTCAATGGGCATACCGGTTTGAATGGACTGTTCACTGAGCGGAGTGATGGACATCCATGCCGCCGCATCATATACGTCGATGGGCATAGGCAGGTCATTGGCTAAGCAATAGAAGAAAACGGTAAAGGTATAGGCATCTAATCCTCCATGCCCCGAAATAGCGTTCTCATTATTCCTTCTTGCACTCCAGTAGGGAGGTATGTAATCATGATAGAACCGCTCTGCATTGTTAAGTGCCAACGCCGCATACTTATCGGTTTCAAAATACTCGGTATCGCCATCCAAAAAGACGGAGTTGGTATGTTCTTCATACATGCCGGCAGTTCCTCTCAGCGTGAATTCACGATTATAAGAACGAGGCAATGTGGTGTCCAGACGAATGTTGATTACCTCACCATTTTCACAGGTGATGATGGTTTCCACAATATCCGCCTGCTTGAAATCATAGCCAATCAATTCTTTGTTTTCGATGGTGTCTTTCCGATCATCAATATACTTCTTCAATCCCACCGCCTTGGTTGCAATGGATACCAAACGGTTCATTTTGTTGCCGCGGTTGATGTCAAGCACCTTGGCAATGGGGCCCAGCTCGTGAGTGGGATAATTCTCGCAATTTCTGTGCTTATAGTTTTCCAGACGATAATGACGGTTTTCCTTGCCTTTTGCTACCTCTTCGCGCAAATCGTGTGCATAGGCACCATGGCAATAGACCAATTCGCCCAGAAGTCCTGCACGGGCAAGGTTCAAACCAAGAAGTTCCTTTTTACCAAAGCAACAGTTCTCTAACATCATAAAGGGCAGTTTGGTCTCTTCCCAAGTCTTAACCAGTTCAAAGCACTCGTCAAGATGATAAGCACCACCAACTTCCATACCTACTGCCTTGCCTGCCTGCATTGCCTCAATGGCAATCTGCACATGACTCTCCCAGGAACTGAATACCAAAACAGTGTTGATTTCCGGATTCTGAAGGACTTCGCGATAATCTGTGGTTTTTTGCAGATTCTCACCCAAGCCCTTTTCCTTTAAGAATTCTTCCGTTCTGTCTACACGATCCTCATACAGATCACAAAGGGCAAGAATTTCCACCTTTACCTTATTTAAATCTGTAATTGTCTTTATATTTCCATGGCCACGGTTTCCAAGACCGATAACACCAATCTTAATGTCTTTCATAATTCATCCTCCTATTCTTTTAAGATTATATCAAATACCAAAGAAAATTGCAATGTATTTTATCACTGTGCAACTGTGTTTTTTTACTTTTTTACATTGACACATTCATCTTTTTGCCTTATACTTAAACCAATTCTTCAAAATATGAGGTGTTTTCCGTTGTTATTATTTGATATTCCTGAAATATCCATTCCGTTTTTTGATTTTCTGGAGCAAGATTTGATTATTCCAAGCATTGGTTACAATGATTTCAATTATATCAAACCTCTCCATCACTACCGAACTCAAACCTTTTACACCATCCACTTAATATTGGAGGGTAGCGGAACCTTTCTCGTGGAAGACAAAGAATATGCGCCAAAGCAAGGGGATTTGTTTTTCACTCCACCCGGAGTCCGCTTCTGCTATTACCCCGATAAGGATCACCCATGGAAATATGTATGGTTTGAACTCAAAGGAAGCAACGTTCCTTTGTATATTGAAAAGATGGGGTTTGAGCCAAACAAAAATGTCATTTCCTGCATGGACTTCCCCGATATCTCCATCCGACTTCAGCAAATCCTTCTGGATTATCACAAAAATGCATCAACCGGATATTACGAAATCCTTTCCGCCTTTTTCTATCTTGTTCACACAAATCTCATCGGCCAAAAGCGTAAAGGGCTTAACCTCATCGATGACATTACCAATTATATTCGACATCATTCGGTAAACCATAACCTTACCATTCCTGAACTTTGTCGGCTTTTTCATATCAGCCAGTCCTATCTTTGTAAACTTTTTCGGGATGCTCATCAATGTTCACCCAAAAACTATATCATTCAATCCCGTATTCAGAACGCTTGTAAGTTTCTGGAAACCACCACCCTCAGCATCAAAGAGGTGGCATTTTCCGCAGGATACGTGGATGAGGTTCATTTCATGAAATCTTTTAAAAAGTTCGTAGGAAAAACACCCGGTCAATATCGGAACGAACGACTTGTTCAATAAAAAAGACCCCGCTGGGTCTTTTTTTATTCCTGTTCAAACTGGTCTTTTCCTACACCACAAAGAGGACATTCGTAATCTTCAGGCACATCCGCCCATACTGTCTCTTCTGCGATTCCATTGTCAGGATCTCCTGCCGCTTCGTCATAGACATAGCCGCATACGGTACAAACATACTTTTCCATAATCTTTTCCTCCTTTAATTGTTGTTAACCTTATTTTACAACATCCTTTTCCTGTTGTAAAGAGTTTTTTTCAACTGGTATAATCCTCTTCAAATGCCATCAATTCCTGACGATTTCTCAGGACAATCCCATTCTGCAAGCGCAGAATTTCCTCTGCAGGGAAATTTCCGGTAAATACTTCCAGCTGATACATAAACTCCGCTTGTTGGTTCATTACCATATAAATGGCAATGTCGTCTCCTTCCAATCTGGCAAGATAATGCTCTACCATCAGTGTTTCTCCCACATCCGCAGTTCCGTCTCCATGGATGGATGTAGCAGAAACCACCTCCTCTGTTCGCAACTGTTCCCGCGCCTGCTTTGTTTGATACTGATAGGTGATGGTGTATGCCAGATACCCCAATAAAACAGCAACCGCAAAAACGATAATTCCTACCGAAATACTCCTGAAAATTCTCTTTTCCATCGGGCAAACCCCCATATCTTGTAATTTCCTGATTTTTGTAACACTAATTTAACCTATTATTAACAAGGAAATATCTTTTTATACCAAAAAATGTGTTATACTATAGAAGATGTACAGCCGAAATCAGCATTTCAGATAGGAGCGATTCCAGTATGAAACATACCATAAAAAGATTTTTGCTTATTTTCTTTACCACTTTGTTGGTGGGGGTCCTGGCCATTGGTGTTCTTTTTGCAGGCGCCATTCTGGGCTACTGGGGAGATAATGAAATTGATGTGGCAGGTTTGACCATGCATCAAAACACCACCCTTTATTACTTTGACCCGGACACCGGCGAGGAAAAGGTTCTTGACAAGATTGATGCAGACGAGAACCGTGTATGGGTTAATATCGAAGACACTCCCAAGCACCTTCAAAATGCATTTGTTGCCATTGAGGATGAGCGTTTTTACGAGCACAAGGGTTATGACATTCGTCGAACTGCCAAGGCAACCTTTACCTGGATTGGAAACAAACTTACAGGCAAGACAGGTGCTGCTACACTGGGCGGAAGTACCATTACTCAGCAGTTAGTTAAGAACATCACCGGCGAAAGCGAACAGACCGCTACCCGTAAGATTCAAGAAATTTCTCGGGCTGCTTCAATTGAAAAGAAACTTAAAAAGGATGAGATTCTCGAACTTTATCTGAACTGTATTTATCTTTCTCAGGGTGTCAACGGCGTGCAAACTGCGGCGG
>JAZRCD010000326.1:0-2504 GCA_045635425.1 Ructibacterium sp.
GAATATCCACCCAAGTAACCATCCTTAACACCCCAGTTATAACGGAGATTCCAGTTGTTTTCAGGAGAAAGGTCTTCGGTACCGTCAAAATGATACTCGAAAGAATCTGCTACAACTCTCTCCTGCTCTTCTTCAACGGGAGCTTCTTCTTCAACAGGGGCCGCATCCTTTGTTGCATGGGGATCATTGAACTTTGCATTGGTAACAATCATATGACCGCCGCCGGTAGAACCATCGGTACGGAAATACAAGGTATCTCCGGCTGTTGTGAATTGACGAAGGGGATATGTTTTTACATAATATCCATCAATGTACATATCACAGACACCGTTATAACTTACAACACGGAAATCGTGAGGCGCATTGCCCATCTCAACAGGAACTGTCTCTCTGCTTGCACTGGTTCCGTTACCAATTTCCACGTTAATTCCGGACTCCGTTACATACCAATGCAATCTGTGTTTGGGCGTACCAACCTGAACATGATGCTGCATGGTTCCGTCGAACTTCAATACCTGAAGAGTAAATTCAATATCAAAGTCTTCTGTCAAAAACTCGTGGTTCTTGGTTGCATAAGCCAGTTCTCCGGGTTTACTTTCAAAGATCAATTTTCCTTCGCTACGTCTGGAAACACCCATCATGGACCAACCCTTGGTCCAGTCATCCTCCGCTGCATTAGCGGTCAAAGGCAGGGCAATGACCGATGTTAAAAGCATGCATAAGGTTAAAAACAATACTATAATTTTCTTCATGTCAATCCCTCCTTACTTAATGATATACACAATCCGCAAATATGCAGACTCGGTAAACATAATCACACGTTGACCGGAATCAGGCTCTACACGATAGGGTACAACATCTGCAAAACTTGCCTCTTTTACCTTCGCCTGTCCATTGACTACCTCATAGGTATAATACTTGGTAGCAGTCGTAGGTCTGTAGTTGTGCAGGTCTACCCGCTTCTCAACGCCACCGATATCTTCCGGAACCGATGTCGTATGAGTCATAATACTGATGCCGTCCGTTGCATATACAGTTCCGTAGGAAATTCTACGATACATTGCAAATTTATAGTGACCGCTGGTGGAACTCTGTACCCGAGCATTTTCCGCATGGGTTGCGATGGGGAAAGAACGCTCAATCATGGTAATATCTTCACCAGCACCTGTGTAACGGATGATATCACCAACCTCCAGTTCTGCATTGGCAGCCGAATCAATAAGGTTTCTCTTAATGGTTCCGGTCACAGATTCGTGGAGAGTAACCTGACGAACAGGGTATCCATCCGCATCCAAAACGGTATTTATATCAGCAACAATACAGTAACGGCTAAGATCCTCTACCGCATCAAACTGTACATTGTTATAAACAACAAGATATTTTGCAATTTTGGTATCGGGATCAATGGTGTATCCCTCTGCCAAATATCTTTGCTCATTGGTGAATCCTGTGGTGTAGTACTCATTCTTATCTCTTGCATTATTCGCAACCATCATGATAGATTCTGTAGCGGGAAGGCCAAATACCATCTCATTGGTATAAATACTCTCAAAGGTATGAGCATTGGAACAATACAAGGATCCGCCTGCTTTTTCATCATCAGGGAAATCGGAAATTCTGGCATCCAACCTGAGAGAATCCTCGCTTTCCAATGTTTCATCATAAAGCAGAGTATCAATATGAGTCAATTGACCGCTACCATTAACCTGATAACGAACAGGCTGAGAATACTTCCATTTGGTAGAAGCGTTCTGATAGGTCTCTGCCGCAGCACGAAGAAGTCTGTCCAGCACGCCCTCAGAGCCATTAGAACTTTCTATCTTGGTGTATACAATCTCATCCACCTTAATCTTGTCTACTCCCTCATATTCATGCATCACACGACTGTTATCAACAATCTGAACGCTTAATTTTCCGCTGAATCCGGTTCCGCTATTTCTTGCATTTACCAGATATCCAAACTGATAACCCTCCGAAGCATTATGAAGAATTGCGGCACATACACCCTGATGGATATATACAGTTACCATTTCACCAATCTTCACCTTGTCGGTCTTATCCGAAACGGTTTCGTCAATAATCGTAATCTCCTGACCTGCAACGGTGAATTTGTCACCCTTTATTGCAGTAACAGCGCCCGATACAACGGTTCCGAGAACCTCAACAGTAATCTTTTTTGTGCCGGTTGTATTCTTACTGGAACGAATTGCAAGAACTTCGTCCGGCTTCAAGAAGCTGGGTTTTACTCTACCCTTTTCATGATAAACAACCAGATTGACATCCTGCGTTTTTGAACCGATGGTTTCCTTAGGATACTTTGAGTAAATCAAATCATTAGCATCATCCGCACCGGAACACACTGCATAAGTATATGCATTAACCACAATTACGTCATAATAATTATCCTTGTTATTATCAATCAAAGTAACAGTTCCATTACCGGGTTTCAAATCGCTTTGGGTGTACTTGGGGTATGCGACACCATTGTAAACAACATCAGGAAC
>JAZRCD010000327.1:0-7563 GCA_045635425.1 Ructibacterium sp.
AAAGTATGTTCCGGTGTAGGGCATTGCAGTGGTTGCACATTTTACACTGGCGCCATTACCCACAAACTTTAAACCATCTGTTGCCCACTGAGGTCCAGCGGTGAAAGATGCGCCTGCACCAAGTTTGGTAAAGGAGACTTCAGAAGACTTCTTCATCCAAATCTCATATCCCATACGGATATTTACAGTGCCATCCGCATTTATAATATATTTAACCAGAACATCATTCCATTCGGTACCGGGAACATAACTGATGGGAGTTTTGTCCGGATTATGAACGGGATTTCCTTGGGAAAGAAACTCAATCTTATCAGTGGTTGCAGTAAAATCAACACCCACATTATCGGTACCCCAGATTCTGGTTGCATAGTTTTCTAAAGAACCGCCCTCTTCCAGCTTAAAGCGGAATGCATAATGGTTGTATGCACACATAGGAGACCAACCGGTATTATTATTGTAAATCTTATCATTTACAATTTCCATATAAGACCACGCTTTACCTTCGTCACCTGCAGGGAAATTAATACCGTTCTCATCATAGGTAATACCGGCATCTGCAGTAACGGTGTCAGGTTGAACAAAATTGTTACCAAAATCCATATTAACAGCAGCCCAGTTTACAGTATGCTTTGCAGGGATAGCATAACTATAACCCATAACCTCACCGATAGCGGCCATCAGGTCAGCATCTCTCACACCGGCTGCACCTACCTGCATAACAGGAATTGCACAAACCAGCAACATAACGCAGAGTAATGCTGCCAAAACTCTTGTTTTTCTCATAAGTTCCACTCCTTACTAAAATAATGAAACACGGTGAAACATACACTTCACCTGATTATAATTTCTGATTTTTACTATTATATCATAACGATTTGAAAAAATCTATTAATTTTTCTATATAAAATATCAATTTTTATACTTTTTAATATTTTATATATAAGTTCCTACATATCAGAACACATAGGATCGGTGGCAATACGAAGGGCTCGCAATGCACGTTCGCTCCAATCATCACACATACCAATGATATAAACATTTCCGTTTTCAACAAGGTTTAGTTCATATGTTTTTGCAAATGTTTGTAAGTCCAGATAACTCTTACCTTGATACTGGGTCAGATAGATTGGTTTAAAGGAAACATCATTATCACCATGGTCAAAAACAACCCTGCCATCCTCTTCGATTTTCACATTTGCTCCAACTAACTTTGCAAGGTAATCAACCAAAACAGCTTCTCCTAAGACACCCATGTCAACCAATTCGTTTCCTAAGAGAATTTTTCCGTTTCCTTGATTCACAACCATGGTTTTCTTATGTTGCTCCGCAGAAACAATTGCTTGGCGTTCCAATTGGTTATAAAACCGCAAATGCAACCGCTCAAACCGATTGGTTGAAACCTGTTTTTCTCGTTCCATCACAATGATTCTACCACCGAACTTGAGGCTTGATTCCACATAGTCACCGGTTGATTCGGTGATAGCACAAGCGTTCTGTTCGATATAGTCCGCAGTGATATTGAAGCACATATTATAGAAATTGGCTTCATTCCGCAAATATTCCATGGTGGTTCCGATAAACTCCCAATTTTCACCCCAGTCGGTACTTACTGCAACCGCCCATCTGGTTCTGGGATACTGAATCAATCCACCTAAGTTAGCATTATCGTACGGCCACCCCATATAAAGGATGTTTCTTTGGTTCACATCCTGATCAACATTGAAACAATTGGCAGGACTCAGCATCGGCGTCATATGCGGTGTCAAATCCCATGTTTTTCCGTAGTCATAAGAATCAAAGTAAATAACGTTTCCAAGTTCTGTTCTTGAAAACATTCTGCAATGGCCATCCTTTAACTCAATACACTTTGCCTCATGGACGGTGGCACCAACATCTCGAGAATCAATCATCGTTTGACTTGGAGTCCAACTTCTTCCGTTATCATCACTATAGTAGACACGGATGATTCCTCGGTTTTCGTTTCCTTCTTCTCCGGCCGTAAAGTAGATTCTTCCGGACTCACCTTGATAAACTCGGCAACCGGTACTGGTAATGGACAATCTTTGTCCGCTTGTTGTTCCATCAACATCCGTGCCGGATACGGTACAAACTTCTTGATA
Organism: Ructibacterium sp.; assembly: GCA_045635425.1. GTDB lineage: Bacteria > Bacillota > Clostridia > Monoglobales > Monoglobaceae > Ructibacterium. Next base: position 2,121 of record JAZRCD010000327.1, read on the forward strand.
GGTCCTTCCTCCATCATTGGAAATCGCCGCCACAAAATACATGGTGGTTCTTCCATCAGCTGCCGGGGTTCCCTCTTTGATTTTGATAGAGATATATTCTCCGTTTGCCAGACGATATACGTCTCCACTCTGGAGTTCGTCATAGGAGTACTGCGCCCAATTTTTACCTCCATCCTTGGAATATACATATGCTCGGTCCGCAAGCAAAACCAACCCATCCTGATTTTCGATCAGACACAAGGTATTGTACTGATTGTGAATCGGATTGGTATCATTTACCGCAAGCATCGGCTTTGCATCACCACGATAAGAAAAATGATGAATCTTCGCTGTTGCATTACTTAAAAGGAATCCTACCTTTCCACGTTGTGTCATGGGAATCATATAATCGGATTCCGAATGCCGAAGCACCTCTTTCCCGTCTTGATAGAGAATAATTTCCTTGCCGTTTGCCACATCATTCATTTGAAGTTTCAACTGCACTTGCTGATTCAGTGGCAGTTCTCCCTCGGTGACCTTTAACAAACGCGGAGTACTGGTAGTTTCTGTTCCGACAACATCCACCACCTCAAATTTACCATTTTGGGCATTATAACCGACCATGGTATATTCTTCTTCGATGCTGTGGTTTACAACAAACCAAAAGCCCTTTTTACATTCTGTCAACGTAACATCTGCAACAGCCTCTACATTTCCTGCATATAGATTAAGTTCTGCAATTGCAAAATCTTTTTTAGAGGCATCAAGAATCAAAGCGTCTGTTTTTTCATCCACCTCCGCATGCAGGTTGGTCTGCCTCCAATAATCGGGAGAGTCAAACAAACCACTTCCATCAAAAGAATCCTCATAGAAATATAAATCGGTATAATCACTGATTGCAAGATACTCCAGGCTACCCGACGTTACGTCTACGCCCAACTGAGGCTCACCTGTGGAAATGACACCGCGGAAGGTTTGCATCCACTTACCATTACCGTAAAGGCGAACCATACCACCGGTTGTTTCCAACCGATAGTGATTCTCATCACCCGGAAGGGCTTCTGCAATTTCTTTCCATTGAGGCTTTGATTTTTCCTCAAACACAGTCCATGCATAGATTTTACCATCGGAAAGCGAGACACTCGTCAGGTAATATCCATCATTCAACGCAATTTTTGCCCCGTCAGAAGAACCTGCAACAAAGTCAATATTATTCCAGGGCGTTACACCCGGAAGACGATAGGTCTTTCCTTGAACAGTAATATCTCTCTGCACAAAATAGTTGGTTCTGTTTTCAGGGATAGAAACCTCAAACTCGGTTACCTGTAATCCCGAAGTAGTTATATCCTGAACAACCTCACCGCTTGTGGGCATAGAAACGGAATGCACCAACTGACCGTTCCGATAAATATCTGCAAAAGGACCGTCTGTCAGGATTTTAAATGAACCAATTCCTCCTGAGAATTTCTCCGCGCCATCTACGGTTACACAAACAACCTCTTGAGGAGTATGCCGAAGGGTCAGAAGATTGGTTCCGTTACCAAATTTAACTTCAGCATTTCCCCTTGTTCCGGATACAACATAGGAAATCTCATTGGAATAATTCAAGCTATTCACACCATCTGCAAGATTCGGAATCCATTTTTTTGTAATCTCCTTGAGTTCAACCCCACCTGCATTCCGAAGAACCGCAGACAAAGTGTGACCCTCAGGGGAAACTTCTTCCAGCGTTACCGCAAAAGGTTCCTTATTTGCCGATGCGACCAAAATTCCGTCCAGAAAATACTCTACTTTACTAACATATGAGGGAAGATTAACCCCTTTATTAATGGAAAGGTTCAATCCCCCTTGACTGGTTTCTGCCACAAGCAATTCGGCAGAAATAGGCGGAACAACTTGAACATCAAGGGCTTTTCCCGAGTATTCCCCGTACTCCGCCGTAATTTGATGATCCCCCATTGGCAAATTATCGATGGTTGTCCGATATTCAGGTGCGGTACCAACTGCCACCGTTTTACCGTTGATACAATAATTCACAGAAGGAATATCCACACCCTCCTGAAGTGCCGCATATACCTCCAGAGACTGACCTTCTTCGATGGTGGTCTCCTCTGCAGAAATGGTAATGGCACGAGAATATGTGATTGGAGTAAACTTCATCCAATCAATTCGTATTTCATTATTTCCTGAATCTAAACCATTGGCATAGAAGTGAAGAAACTTTTCACTACTCGGAGCAGCGGGAAAGTTCTCAACATCGGCAACACATTTTCCATCCACATAAATCTTGGAACGTTCCATATAATTATAGGTTTCTATCTTAATACGATACCATTTTGATGTATTGGAAATATCAAGTTCGTCACTATATACTGTACCGGATGCCGTGTGAATAAAGAAATCATGAGGACGCATTCGAATAAGCAATCCTCGCTTTTCCATTCTTAAACTGATACCAATGGTGTTTCCATCCTGCTGAGGAAATTGCAGATCATACTCCAGAATGAAATCATCACCCATATTGGTCATATAACGGTTATCACCATGATAAGCATTCTTTTTGGAAACAACGCCGTAGTAGCCGTTTCTGACCTTCCAACCATTATAACCGCCCCAGGCACTCATATCTTCCTTGCCATCAAACTGGTATTCAAAACTCTCAGGAAGGGTTGCTTCTTCCTCTTGTTCTTCTGCTTCTATCGGCGGATTATTAATAGTTACATTACTGATTTCCATTTCCTTTTTCTCGGGGATTTCCACCGTCTCTGTTGCACAAACACCACTCCCTGCATATAGGAATAATATTATAAAGCACAAAAAGAGTACACCGCTTCGTTTCAAAACATTAAACATATCCATTCGTCCCCTTTCATTATTTTTTAGAAAGATGTTTACGACAATATACTCTTAAAGTAGATTATCGTAAACATCTTTCCTTTCGCAGTTCGCTTCAGGAAAGATGGGATTTTGTCTTCCGGCATAAAGCCGGAAGACAAACCCAAACTCTTTTAATATTTGTCAGTCAGAACATCTGTCGCGAAGTGATATCCACGCCATGCTCTGTTACTCCAGTTGTCAAACATACCCATGATAACAATACCATCTCTTTCTGCATAAGCACGACCGAAACTTTCTGCAAATTTCTTCAGTTTAATATAAACCTTTCCATCGTGAACCAATACAGAATCGCCATCAAAGGTTACCTTTGCATCACCGACTGTAAGGATAGCACTTTCGGCGGTCTTTTCTAATCTTGCACCAACGGAAGCTGCCGCATATTCTGCCAGAACAGCATCCTGATATCCGCCATTTTCAATCAAGCTACCCTTGTAGATCATCCGTCCGTTTATGGTGTTGATTACCAGATTTTCCGCCGCTTGCTCTATGGTAATTGCTGCCTTATCATCCACCTGAGTGGGATAGCGCAGATGCAACCGTTCAAAACGCTTGGTTGCAACCTGATCCCTATCTGTAAAGACAATTCTTCCGCCCCACTTCAAGGAACGCTCAGGGGTTCTGTCACCACCATATGCAAGGCTTACACAGTTGTGAACAATATAGTCCTTGGAAATATTGAAGCACATGTTATAGTGAGATGCTTCGTGACGGGTATATTCCATGGTGGTACCGATGTACTCCCATGTTTCACCCCAGTCATCACTTCTTGCTACAGACCAACGGGTTCTGGGATACTGAATCAATCCACCTAAGTTAGCATTATCATAGGGCCAACCAATATAGATGATATTTCTGTTTTCATGATCCTGCTCCACATTGAATGCATTTGCCGCTGTAAAGAAGGGCAACATTCTGGGGTGTGCTTCGTCCCAGGTTTCACCATAATCATAGGAATCCAGCAAGATGGTTGCACCAAATTCGGAACGGATAAACAGAATACAATGTCCGTCCTGAAGTTCAATCATCTTAGGCTCGTGGGTAGTACCACCTACATCGATATGGTCGATTTTCTGGGAATGCTTCCAGGTTCTTCCGTTGTCATCACTATAATCGATGATGAAGGCACCATCATTCTCACTACCCTCAAGTCCACGCATGAAGTAAATTCTGCCGGACTCACCCTGATAAACACGGTTACCGGTAGTAGTTGTATATCCTTGCCAATCACAAAGGACACCAACCGGTTCATAACTCATACCGTCATCCTTAGAAATTGCAGAGATAAACTGAGATTGAGAAACACCGGCCTCATTGGTTCTTGTCATCATCTTAACAGAAAGAATTTCACCATTTGCCAACTCTTCAAAATCGACACTTTGATATCCGTTGGCAGACTTTTTGGTGTAAGTTTTACCGCCATCCTGGGTTGCCCAATACTCTCTTGCGTTGACCAAAACAACACCATCAAAATTCTCAATAAGATCGAAGTTATTGGTACTGTTGGGAATGGGGTTATTGGAGTGTGCGTTCAACAAGGGCTTCGCATCACCACGATAAGAAACGTTATAGATATTCGCACTTGCCTTGGTCAGCATAAAGCCAATCTTACCACGTTGGGTCATAGGCATCATAATATCATCGTCTTCGTGGGACAGAACTTCCGTTCCATCTACGAACAAAGACACCTTTTTGCCGGTATCGGTTTCATCGAGAACCAGTTTGAGTTGAATTGTTTCCTTCAAAGGAAGTTCACCATCGACTTCCTTAACGGTGGTGTTAATCAGATTTGTCTCGTCACCGTTTACGTCAACAATCTCAAACTTCTTGGTCACTGCATTATAACCAACTCTGGTAAACTCTTCTTCCACACTATGGTTCGCCACAAACCAGAAACCACCATCACATTGTGTCAAATCTATTTCTGCAGACATTTCCGCTTCGCCTGCATAGGCATAGAGTTCTGCAAAAGCATCAACAGAATCTGCCGCCACCAAGGTCAAAATACCATACTTCTCGTTAACCAAAGCTTGAAGTTTATCTCTTGTCCAGTATTTAATGGATTCGTAGAGAGCACTATTCTTAAAGTCTTCCTGATAGAGATAGAGATCGGTGTAGTCATTCACAGACAAGTAATCAATTTCTCCCTTGGATACCTGAACACCAAGTTGAGCATCTCCAACGGTAGGAACCGCACGGAAACTCTCGGTCCACTTGCCGTTAACATAGAACCGAACCATACCACAACCAACTTCAACTCTGTAGTGGTTTTTGCCATCCGGTGCCGCTTCCAGGAATTCTCTCAGTTCAGGCTCGGAATTCTCTTCAAACACCGACCAAGTATAGAATTTTCCATCCTTCATAATCAACTTGGTGTAATAATAACCATCGTTGAAGGAAAGGGTGAATTCATCCTTTTGGTCTGCAACAAAGTCGATATTATTCCATGCAGTTACATCATCCAGCACATAGAACACATTCTTATCACTGACATTTCTCTTTACGAAATAATTCTTGCGGTTCTCAGGAATGGAAATGGACAAATCCTCTACCTTCAAACCGGACGCCT
>JAZRCD010000328.1:0-2806 GCA_045635425.1 Ructibacterium sp.
TATCAAGGAACATAAAGGAATAGAGGTAGACCCCAATTCCCTCTTTGATGTGCAAATCAAACGGTTGCACGAATACAAGCGCCAATTGTTAAAGGCGTTCCAGATTATCTATCGCTATCAGCAGATTTTGGATCATCCCAATACTGCAGATCTGCTTCCCACCACCTATATTTTCGGTGCCAAGGCGGCGCCCGGATATCGGATGGCAAAGTTGATTATCAAGTTCATTAACGATATGGCAGAAGTTATCAACAATGATCCCAGAGTCAACGGGGTGTTGAAGGTTGTCTTTATCGAGAACTACAGCGTCTCCATTGCGGAAAAGATTGTTGCGGCGGCAGATTTGAGTGAGCAGATTTCCACCGCATCCAAGGAAGCATCGGGTACAGGAAACATGAAGCTGATGCTCAATGGTGCTTTGACCATTGGAACCATGGATGGCGCCAATGTGGAAATCCGTGAGCAGGTGGGAGATGATAACATCTTCATCTTTGGTCTGTCCTCTCAGGATGTTTTGAACATCTATGCACAAGGTAAATCACCCAGTCCTGAGATTTATGCTACCAACCCCGTGATTAAACGGGTGGTGGATACCATGATTGACGGAACCTTCAACCATGACAATCTCTTCTATGAGTTGTATCATTCACTGGTACAAGGAGGATTTGCAGACAGTTATCTGCTCCTTGCAGACTTTGACTCCTATCTGGAGGCAAATCAACGGGTAATGGATAGGTTCCGAGACAAGGATGCTTGGGTGAAGAGTGCCGTGATGAACACTGCGTGTGCGGGATTCTTCTCCAGCGACAGAACGATTCAGAATTATAATGACGAGATCTGGCACTTGAAGTAATACAATCGTGCTTGAAAATTGGCGACCTTGCCTAATTTTCTGCGCACCATCGAGTGCAAAAAACAAAAGAAAAATAATTAAAATTATTTATATTTTTAGGAGGAATTCTCTTATGAAAAAGTTAGTAGTATTGTTAATGGCATTGTCCTTGGTGCTGTCTTTGGCAGCATGCGGACAGAATGCATCTCAGGATGCAGCAAGTGATTGGGAGTATATTCAGGAAAAGGGTGTACTGACCATCGGTGTTACCAACTATCCCCCCATGAACTATCTGGACGACAACGGCGAGTGGACCGGTTTTGATACCGAGTTTGCACAGGCTGTATGCGAAAGCCTCGGCGTTAAGGCTGAATTCGTAGAAATCAGCTGGGAAGCAAAAGAGACCGAACTTGCATCTAAGAACATCGACGTCCTCTGGAATGGTATGTGTATCACCGAAGACAGAAAAGAGATGTGGGAAGTAACCGAGCCTTATATGTACAACACTCAGGCAATGGTTATGAAGAAGGATAAGGCAGAAGAAATCATGAAGGACATTACCGGAAAGAAGATTGTTGCGGAGGCAGGTTCTACCGGTGAGGAAAAGATCAACGGTACCATTGACGACAGCAATGATGCAAGTGTAAAGGTAATGGCAAAGGATTACTTTGCAAATGCAGAGTACACCGGCGTAGAGTCTATGGCAACTGCATTGATGGATGTTCAGAACGGCGTTGCTGACGTTGCAGTGGTTGACTCTGTTATCGCACAGGGCATGATCGGTGGCGAGGATTCCACCTTGACCGACCTGGTTGTAAATACCGACAACAAGTTTGGTGATCAGTTCTTTGGTATCGCATTCAGAAAGGGCAGCGATGTTTGTGCAAAAGTAAACGCTGCTATTGATGAACTGCGTGCAAACGGCAAACTGATGGAGATTGCTGAGAAGTACGGTTTGGCAGACGGTATTGTAAAATAATCAATGGATAGTGAATGAAAACAGAGGTTTCCGTATTCATATGGAAACCTCCGTTTTGCGAAATCTTCGAGTGGCAGAAAGGTTTGAAGACAAATGAAGCAATGTTATTTTGCAGACTATACCATAGGAACCGATGCGTATCAGAATATCAAAAACGTATGCGGCAAGATGGGGAAGCGGGTTTTGATTGTGGGCGGAGAAACCGCACTTTCCAAATCCGTTCAGAAACTCCACGAGGCATTGGCTGATTTTGAGATTGTGGATACGGTGGTTTATGGCAAAGAATGTACCCGTAAAAGAGTGGAAGAACTTCATAACCTTTACGGGGATAAAAACATTGATTTTGTCATTGGTGTCGGTGGCGGTAAAGCGCTGGACACTTCCAAATGCCTTGCGGACTTGTTAGGCGTTCGAATTGTGACGGTGCCTACCATTGCATCAACGTGTGCCGCATCCTCGGCACTTGCGGTTATGTATACCGAAAACCACGCATTTGACGGTTTTTGGTATTTCAAATCACCGGCATATCATACCTTTATTGACACAACTATCATCATAGAGGCTCCCATAGAATATATTCGGGCGGGTGTCGGAGACACACTTGCCAAATACTACGAAGTGGAGTTTTCTGCACGAGGCAAAGAAAAGACCTATCAGGATGAGATGGGCCTTGCCATCAGTAAAATGTGTAACACGCCCCTGATTCATTCTGCGGCAAAGGCCATGGAGGATTGTAAACGGGGAGAAATTACCGAACAATTTGAACAGGTGGCACTGATTATTTTGGTGAGTACGGGTATGGTAAGCATGCTCATCAATCACGATTTTAATGGTGCTGTAGCCCATGCGCTGTTCTATGGACTTACCGAACTGGAAGGTTTTGAAGAAAAATTCCGACACGGAGATGTGGTAGGATATACCACTGCGGTACAACTGATGATGGACAATAAGGAAGAAGAGGCAGTTGCCACCGGCAATCTTTTAAAGCAGATGGG
>JAZRCD010000329.1:0-2623 GCA_045635425.1 Ructibacterium sp.
CCGGAATACATTCAAGATAACCGAAAATGTTCACGTTATCTTCAATATGGATGGTGATACCCTTTCTTCCTTCTCCTGCGTCTGTCTCTCTGATAAAGAGGTCGGGGAATTTCTTGCGCAATGCGTAACCGCCTGTTATTCATTCGGCGGTTTGGAGTCCGGGACGGAATGTTATGACCCGATCTTATACCGCTTTTTATTAGCCCGGGGAGGTCAGGAAGCGGAAACGGATTTCTCAATACCCGGCCTTGCTTTTTCGCTTGGTCGGGAAAACAGCTTCTTTTATTTCGTTCTAACAAAGGTGAAATGAAATGCCACGGAAGAAAAAAGAAACGCTCAAACGGAGGAAAGACGGACGTTTTAAATGCAAATATCACGGGATGCAGTTTTACGGGGAAACCCCGGAAGCGGCTTTTGCTGCCCGGGATGAATATATCCAGAACCAACGGAAGGGATTCCAACGGCAGACGGTCACGGAATACGCCTTGCCTTGGTTGCGCAGATCCTTTCCGGAAGTCGCAGATTCAACCTATACCGGGCTGGCTATCCACCTCCAACATATGATAGATGAAATTGGAGATAAACTTATTGTCGCCGTTGTTCCTTCCGATATTAAGCAGATATATTCCAACCAGTATAAAGGTTGCTCCGCTTCCTATCTGAAATCAGCAAAACAGCTTTTTACTTCCCTTTTTGACTCCGCTGTTGCGGACGGGCTGACCAGATCCAACCCCGCCCGGGATAAGACAGCCAAACCGCAGAAGGGAAAGCCGCCGACAACCCGCCCGATAACGCCGCAGGAAAGAGAATGGATTTTGACCCTCTGCACGGATCATCGGGCATACCCGGCAGTCATGGCAATGTTATACGCCGGTTTGCGCCCTCCGGAAGCGAAAGCCTTTATCATAGAGAGGGACGTTGATTTCACGAAAGAGGTTATCACGCTCCATGAGTTCGCCCATAATGACGGGCAAAAATACGCCTTTTCCGGGGAGGGCAAGACAGATAAGGCAAAAAGACAGATCCCGCTTTTCCCACCGCTTAAACAGGCATTAAATGGCAAAAAAGGGTATCTAATCGCATCAGCCGCCGGGGAGAGGGTAACGCATACCACTTGGAGGGTCGCATGGAACTCTTACCGGTTCAGTATGGAAACGGCAATAAACGGGATTCAGAAAAGATGGTATGGAAGGACGAAAGAACACAAAGCCATGATTGCCGCCGGGAAAAACCTCCCTCCGTGGGTTCCGTTCGATATAGTCCCTTATGACCTCCGGCACTCTTTCTGTGTAATGTGCCGGGATGCCGGTGTCGAAATGAATACTTGCCGCCGCTGGATGGGTCACGCTGACGCTAAAATGATCTTAAAGGTATATGATGCTGTTTCGGAAGATAGGTCAGCGCAGGAGCGGGAAAAGGTCGAAAACCGGCTGTTTGGGGTTCAAAACGGGGTTCAGCCCGAAAGCGAAAAGCAAGGAACGGTTGAAGAATAAGCCCGGGAGATTCTTTGCATATTCCGCTTCATACCCGGAGTGTCATAGGTTCGAGTCCTATTTGAGCCACTCGAAAAGCCCTTGGGAATAAAGCCCGGGGGCTTTTCCTTTTCTCCGGACGGGAGGAAAAAACAGAAAAAAAGAACCCCGTTTGGGGTTCAAATGGGGTTCCGGGTTTATCGGTATCTTTCCATGTCCTCCCGGATAAGCCGCTTGACGTATCCGACAACGTTATCTATTCCGTTTAGCCAGTCCAACATTTCCCGGTCTTCCGCTTTATTAACGTTAAAGGTTATCAGCTTCCGCTTGATATTCTTCCGCATGTATTCCTGATCATACGCCGACTTCCCTTTTTTCCGCTCATCCATCGTTAGTCCTCCTCATTTTCCATTTCCTCAATATCCCAATTCATAATGCCGCCGTAAGTATACCAGCCGTATTCTTTCCGGTCATTTCCTATATAAATAGGGGATTCCGGGTCGCAACCGTTCAAATAGTCGATCAGTTCCCCCACGGTCATTGTGTTCCTGATTTGGTCTGTTCCATATCCTTCCCGCTTTGCGTTAATAATGACTGCCATTGCCCTTCATCCTTTCTCCGGGGGATTGGCCGCCCCCGGTCGGCTTATCGTTTACGCTGTAATCTCTTCCACCTGATCGAACGTGAACCAGAATGATTTTTTCTGGAAGCATCTCCCGGGGATATCCTCCCCGGTTTCCTCGTCCTTCTTCCCGGAATACTTCCAAATCGGGAAAGATGCCTTGGCGTGTTCGCCCTTCTTTACCTGATAGCCCCGATCCTTCCAGCCGTTGTAGGTGTGAATGGGTTCCGGCTCCGGGAGTTCGATCTTTGACCCGTCCGGGAGTTCTTGGATGAACACCCGCCCGGTCGGCTTCAGTACTCCCTGTTTCATAAGTTCCAGCGACTCTCTCAAAATGATTTCCCCGTTAGTAACTGCCATGTTAGCCCTCCATTCTCCCCGGGATTAGCCGCCCGGGGTCGGCGTGTCCTTCTTTACGCTCTGCGCAACTTCCAACCCATTTCAGCCGCAAACTGGATCATTTCCTTTTCGGAACCGAACCAGAGGTCATAGATTGCGCTATCCGGGGAACAAACGCTGTACCCGATCC
>JAZRCD010000330.1:0-1361 GCA_045635425.1 Ructibacterium sp.
GCATCAGTAAATTGACGGGTTGCGGTATATCCAAAGGTATTATCGTCAATTGGGGTATAAACCACATGGGGAGAGGTTTCCATTTGGTATGGAGAAAAGTCAATGCAAATGGATTTAAGAAGCCCCGGTTTGGACTGCTTAAATTTGGAAATAATACAATCCTCGCGGGAAATAATGGTCTCCATAGAGAGATTATCATCTTCTCCGTTTAAAAGAAGTTCGGTTTTTGCATCCTCTGTGTACAAGGTAATTTTATTATTCACATTATGCAAAGAGTCTGCAAAATGGAATTTTAGCTCTCCTGTTGCGGGATGGGCGCAAGAGATTGCCGCACCATAGGGATGAAGCTTTTCCTCGGCATCTTCTCGTTCGTAACCGGGACGATAGTACACATAGGGTTCGCCATTTTTGGATGCCTTCCGATTTGCTTCATCAATTCTTTCCTGATGCCAGTCTCTTTCGGTATGGGGACGGTTGGCTAATACTGTTCTTGCATGTTCTTGAGGAATGATATTACTGCCTCGGTTATGATAAACCTCATAGTGGTTCATGGGCATATGTAGAATGTTATCTTCATAGAACACCATACATCCGAAGATACTGTTCCCCAAAGGTAGGGCAGTATCCCATTTGTTTCCGCAATTGTCGTAAATGACCGCGTGTTTCATAATGATATCTCCTTTTCTTGCATAGTGGTTTTATTTAACGTTCAAAAGGTTCTCCAACCTTGCAGGGAAGGGTAATATCGCTGTACTTTTTCGCGAAGGGAGAACGATAGTCACCGCGAACCTTGTCCCGGTCTTCCTTCTTACTGAAGTCAGGAATTTCCATCTCTTTGCTTCCGGAAAGGGCGCTGTACCAGGAGAGAATACCTGCCGCAGAGAGTGCAGTTGCACGGTATACGTTGAAGAAGGGTTCTTCCTCACCCCGCATAAACTTCAGGAAATGAACAAACATTGCAAAGTCAATACCGCCATGACCGGCTTTCTCGATTTTGCCTGCATACTTTTCCTGGTCAGCCTCAGACAGAACGCCGCAGGATGCCCAGTCGAACTTACTGGTCTTCACATCCTTGCAATCAAAAGACGCCTCAACCAACTCTTCTTCGGATTCCTGATAACGGACAGTTTCCATGGTACCCTTCTGACAAGCTAAGCGATACCACTTGCTCTTGGAACCTACGCTGACACAACCGGTGGAATTAAAGATAGCACCGTTATCCATTTCGTAAAGACCGAAGGAACGTGCACCGTTCTTGATTTTTTCGGCAAAGGAACTTGTGGCAACCTTGGCAACAACTTTTTTGGGAACGCTATTGGTAATATACATCAAGGGGCCAAGAGAGTGCATATTGTAGTAGC
>JAZRCD010000331.1:0-1772 GCA_045635425.1 Ructibacterium sp.
ATAGAAGTTCACCTGGTCATCTGCATTGCCGCCCTTCACTTCGACACGTTGCAACTGCTTGTTCCAATCCGCCTTGGCAGCAGCCAAATATTGGTCAAAGTCATTGTGAGGAGCTTCCGCATCCAAATTCTTCACGGCACCTTCTACACTTACACCCGAAAGAGCGGTTACAATCGTAATCTGCTCACCTTCTTCTGTGTCGAACATAAAACGGGCGATATTTGATGTGCCCACCTTTTCGCCTTTCAACTTAATTTCGGCATTATCCAATTCTACGTTCTTGAACGGCTTGGAAAAACGAGTGGCAAAATAAACCTTCTGACCTCTTGCCCAACCTTCCGAGAAACGATAACCACGGATATTGCAAGAGTCTACGATCTCAATCTGAGAATCCATCGTAAAGTCCCAGTTCATAGCCTTCTTCAAGTTCAGAATCACCATAGATTCTGCCTTCGGGAAAGTATAACGCTGTACACCACAGCGAGGAGTAGCAGTCAACTCCACATTGATATTGTAATCCTGCAATTTTACCCGATAGTAACCAGCCGAGGCTTCTTCTTCCTGATGAGAGAACTTGGAATGAATACCCAACTCTCCTGCCACTTCCTTATACGGCAAAGTGACCGGCATGAAGAGGATGTCGTACAAGTCACCGGCACCTGTACCCGAGAGGTGCGTATGACTGAAACCGGCAATCGTGCTGTCCGGATAGAAATAACCGGGAATACGGTCCCAACCAGCCAAGCCATTGTCCGGACTCAACTGTACCATACCAAAAGGAGCCTGAGCACCTGGATAGGTATTTCCTGTAAAATCTGTTCCAATGAATGGATTTACCAACTGAGTATAATCAGTCTTCGGTTCCGAGGACTGAGGAGAGGTACAGGCCCCAAAGGCAAACACGCCGGCCAGTACAGAGAATAAAAGTTTTCTCATATCAGATTAAGATTATTTAGTTCGAACTTAACTTGACAAAGTTAGAGAATTAAGTTGGAATACACAAAAAAAAGCGTAATTTAGCCGACCAAAAGAAATAAACGACCCATGGAAGAAGCTATTTTCAATCGAACCGAGCTATTATTAGGGCAAAAGACCACCCATTCTATTGCTAACAAACGAGTTATCCTCTTCGGCGTAGGAGGGGTAGGAAGCTGGTGCGCTGAAAGTCTGGTCCGCTCCGGCATCCATCATTTGACCATTGTGGACTCCGACTGCGTCTGTGCGACCAACATCAACCGACAGTTGATGGCTACCACCGAAACCATTGGACAACCCAAGGTCGAAGTACTGAAAAAACGATTGCTTTCCATCAATCCCAATGCCGAAATCAATGCGCTCCAACAGGTGTATTGCGCCGAAACCGCCGATTCGTTCCACATAGAGACCTATGATTATATCCTCGATGCCATTGACAGCTTGGACAACAAAGTCTTGTTGATTCGCCGGGCATGCGAAACATCGGCCACTTTCTTTGCATCCATGGGGGCTGCGCTGAAAATGGACCCGCTGAAAATAGACATTGCCGAATTCTGGAAAGACAAAGGATGTCCATTAGCCAAAGCACTCCGGAACAAATTCAAGAAGAGTAAACAATTCCCGGCGAAGAAATTCAAGTGTGTATATAGCGAAGAATTGCTGGAAAACAAAGGTGCCGACACGTTCCATGAGACAACCGAAAATCTCCCTGAACACGATTGGCATGCCGCCAAGGTGCATACCAATGGAACCATTGCCCACACCACGGCTATCTTTGGTTTTATGCTGGCAGGACT
>JAZRCD010000332.1:0-4791 GCA_045635425.1 Ructibacterium sp.
TGTCGACAGTTCCAAAATGGGTGTCACCGGTGTTTCGTGGGGTGGTACACTGACTTCCCAGCTTATTGGTATCGATAATCGGTTTGCCTTTGCAATTCCCATCTATGGTACTGCATACCTGAAACTGCATCCCTTTGAAAATTACAACACCAAGTATGTACAGGAATTATGGGCGGCAGAACAGAATCTGGACAATGCCAATATGGCGATTATGTGGTATGTGTGGAACGACGATGGTGCCTTCGGTATCCCCGGATATATGGCATCCTATAACCACACAGCGCCCCTGAATGATAAAACCATTCTGTTTATGCGTGACAGTTGGGGTCATTCCCACGGAAGCGTGTTTAATCAGAACACAACCGAGAATCACAGTAAAATCTTTGCAGATTGGGTAATCAACAACCGAGGTGGTTATCCCACCTTCACAGAGCAACCAAAGGGCAGAAACTTTAACGCTAAGATTGATATTCCCGAAGATGTGACAGGGGAAATCAAAGCGACCCTGTATTATATCGAAGAGCCCATGACCTACAGTAGCCATAATAAGTTTGGGTACAGCACCCAGAATTATCTGGATCAATGGTGGAAGAGCACCACAGAAAATATTACTGTGGACCGTGCCACCGGCACCGTATCCGGCACCATTCCGGAATCTGCGGCAGGCTACTATATCAATCTGGAATTCACCGTGAACGGCGTGGATTGTGAATCTACCTCCGTCTATGTTGCGGCGCCCCAATTGAAGGTGACCAACGTCAATGCGGATCCCAACCTGACCTTCCAGGTTGAATGTATTCAGGGCGGAGAGGCAAACAGCAATCTCTATGCCGCATTGTACAATCGCAATAATGTATTGATTGCCATCCAGAAGCTGGATGCGGTAGAAAAACAGACCGTAACCTTCACCGAAACCGGATACGACAAGATCAAAGTATTTTGGTGGGATGAGAGTCAAAAATCTATTACAGAAGAAGTAGAAGTATAAAAAAAGGAGGCTTTGTGCCTCCTTTTTACTTTGTAGTGTAAGGAATACAGGTGTCTTTCGGAAGCATTTATATACAAAAACTGTATCAGAAACCGCATTGACATTTTGTCTGTCCTTTCCTATAATGGAAGAAATTTAAAAAAAGGAGATGGAAGTATGCCAGTCTCGGAAGATAGAACAATCCCTCCTGCATTTGCAGAGGTGGTTCAAAAGCAAAGGCAAGAGATTCTTTGCAAACTGGAAGAAGTAAAACAAAGAAAAGCAGAATATCAGGTGATTGAGGCATATAATCCCACCATCGAAAAGTATGCGCATATCAAGGCAATCACCTATGATGGAGTTTCCTATCAAGGGAAAAAGACTAAGGTCTTTGCCTACCTGGGTTTTCCCGAGGGGGCAACCCCCGATGCCAAGGTTCCGGCGGTGGTATTGGTTCACGGAGGATGTGGACATCCTTTTCTGGAATGGGTGCGCATCTGGAATGAACGTGGCTACGCCGCTATTGCCATGGAGACCACCGGATATTTCCCGGAGAAGGTCAATGCAGGGGTGAACGAATCCGGATTCCTTTACGATTTTGGAAGTTTTGCCCGGGAGGGGTATGTTCTGGCGCCTCAATGCGGAAATGCCACTGAGTATACCGAAGTGGAAAACCAATGGCCTTACCACGGGATTAGTCAGGTGATTCTTGCCGGAAACATTTTAAGACAAGACAAGCGAGTTGACAGTGGTAAGGTTGGGATTATGGGAATTTCCTGGGGTGGTATTCTGACAACCCAGACAATCGGCTTCGATTCCCGCTTTGCCTTTGCAATTCCGGTCTATGGCACCGCCTATCTAACCGATGAGAGATGTCCTTTTGGAAATTTTGATAACCCTTATGTGGCGAAGTTGTGGGCGGCAGAGCAGAATCTGGACAATGCTACCCTTCCGATTTTCTGGTATGTGCTAAATGATGACGGGGGATTTGGGATTCCCAGTTTTGTCAGGTCCTATCTCCACACGGAACCTTTAAACGAGAAAAATGTTTTGTTTATGCGAGGGGATTGGGGACATTCCCACGCCCATGTATTCAATGAAAAAGAAACGGAGAATCATAGCAAGGTTTTTGCCGATTGGGTTCTTAAGGGAACGGGAGGATTTCCTACCTTTGTTACTCAACCTGAGGGCAGAAATTTCTGTGCCAAACTTACTATTCCGGAGGGTGTCACGGGGGAAATCTCGGCAACCATTCATTACCTGACCGAACCGATGACCTACAGCATCAATCATAAGTTCGGGGAAAACAACCCAAATTACTGTCTGGATCAAACCTGGTATAAGACCAAGGAGAACATTCTGGTCGACAAGGCTGCCGGAACGGTAACCGGAACCATTCCGGAAACTGCTGCAGGGTATTATATTGATTTGGAATTCACGGTGGACGAAGTCGATTGTGTATCCAGTTCCATATACATAGAGGTAGTGTAAGAAGGGGCGGACGTTAATGTCCGCCCTATTTTGTTTCAGAGGTTGACGGGTTCCCTGATCCGTGGTATGATAGAGAGGAAACGAGGCGATAAAATGAAAATCATTGATTTTTTGAAAAAAGATACCCTTTCTGTGTCCTTTGAGGTATTTCCGCCCAAGACAGAAACAGGTTTTGAAAGTGTAAAGACCGCAACCGAGGAGATTGCCAAGTTAAAGCCTGCCTATATGAGTGTGACCTATGGTGCAGGTGGCGGAACCAGTCGTTATACCTTGGACATTGCCAAGAATATCAAGGAGCGGTACGGAGTTCCCACGCTGGCACACCTGACCTGTGTTTCCTCCACCCGAGAGACGGTTCGACAGAAGATTCAGGAAATTCGTGATGCAGGGCTCAATAATATTATGGCGCTTCGGGGTGATATTCCGGAGGACATGAAAGATGCGGATCGGACAAAATGGGATTATCGTTATGCCATTGACCTGATTTCCGAAATCAAGGAGATTGATTCGGATTTCTGTATCGGTTGTGCTTGTTATCCCGAGATTCATCCTGAAAGTCTTAACCAGAAAGAGGATATCAAGCATCTGAAAGAAAAGGTGGATGCAGGGTGTGACTTTATTACCACCCAGATGTTCTTTGACAACAACCTGCTCTATAATTTCTTATACAAGATTCGTGAGGCAGGAATTACCGTGCCGGTGATTCCGGGTATTATGCCCATCACCAACGGAAATCAGGTGGAACGTGCCATTCATCTTTCCGGCTCCCTGATGCCCCAGCGGTTCAAGAGTCTGGTGGATAAATTCGGAGACGATCCCGATGCCATGAAACAGGCAGGTATTGCCTACGCCACCGACCAGATGATTGATTTGTATGCCAACGGCATCAACAATATCCATGTGTATTCCATGAACAAGCCGGATGTGGCGGCAAAGATTCAGGCAAATCTTTCCGATATTTTGGGGAAATAAAGTTTTTATTGACAAAAGCGGAAAATGGTACTATAATAATAAAAAAAGAAAACCGTTGAGGCAGAAAAAAGACAGAATCGGACTTTTTGAGCGAGTGGATTATGGTGTGAGTTCCACAAAGGCCATCTGTGTAATATGGACTGCTGAGGGCAGTGTTAAATGCACTGACGTCAGACCTACGTAATCGGTCAGGAGTATGTTGGTACTCTGTGAGTGTGCAGGAAATCTGCAAAGCAAGGTGGCACCGCGGAATGTAATCCGTCCTTGACAGAGAAACCAATTCTGTCAAGGGCGTTTTGTTTTTGGCAGAGAAACACAAGGAGGAGTTTTTTATGAAACTGAACAACGTGGATTTTGAGACCTACTTTAACAACTATCCCGATAAGAACGGATATTTTGGAAAGTACGGTGGCGTCTTTATTGACGAGAAACTGAAAAAGGCAATGGAGGAGATTACCGAGGCGTATTACTCCATCTGTCAGTCCAGAAAGTTTATTGCAGAACTTCGGAGAATCCGGAAGGAATTTCAGGGCAGACCCACGCCCGTTACCCATCTGGAGCGCCTTTCCGATATGCTGGGCGGTAAGGTTCAACTCTATGCAAAGAGAGAGGATTTGAACCACTCCGGTGCCCATAAGTTGAACCATTGTATGGGTGAGGCACTTCTTGCGAAGTATATGGGCAAGAAGAAGGTCATTGCAGAAACAGGTGCAGGTCAGCACGGTGTGGCGCTGGCAACGGCGGCGGCATACTTTGGCTTGGAGTGTGATATTTACATGGGTTCTGTGGATATTAAGAAGCAGGCACCCAACGTGGCACGTATGAAGATTTTAGGTGCCAACGTGGTAGAGGTTACCCACGGACTTCAAACCTTGAAAGAGGCAGTTGATGCAGCATTTGATGCCTATAGCAAGGAGTATAAGGATTGTATCTATTGTATCGGTTCGGTGCTGGGTCCCCATCCTTTCCCCATGATGGTTCGTGACTTTCAGAGTGTGGTAGGTATCGAGGCAAGAGAACAGTTCATCGAGATGACAGGTCACCTTCCCGATGCCATCGTGGCTTGTGTGGGCGGTGGCTCCAATGCAGCAGGTCTCTTTGCAGGATTCTTGAACGATCCGGTGGATATCTATGGTGTAGAGCCTCTGGGTAGAGGTGAAAAACTGGGCGACCATGCCGCAAGCTTGAAGTATGGTACCGAGGGTATTATGCACGGCTTTAACAGTATCATGTTAAAGGATGAGAACGGTGAGCCTGCTCCCGTTTATTCCGTGGCAAGCGGTCTTGACTATCCTTCCTCCGGCCCCGAACATGCCTTCCTGCAGGAAATCGGTAGAGTAAAGTATGACGTGGTAGACGAT
>JAZRCD010000333.1:0-3687 GCA_045635425.1 Ructibacterium sp.
TATTATGTGCAGGACAATCCCACCGTCAGCGACTTTGTCTATGACGCCAAGATGAACGAACTTCTTGCCTTGGAAGGGGATTTTCCCGAACTGGTTACCCCCGATTCCCCCACCCAAAGAGTGGGCGGTCAGGTTCTTCAGGGGTTTTCGGAGGTGGAGCATGTTGTCCAGATGCAGAGTCTGTCCGACGTGTTCTCGGAGGAAGAGTTTTTGGACTTTGACCTCCGCACCGCCAAGGCGCTGGAGAAGGAACAAGCGGAATACACGGTAGAAATGAAGATTGACGGACTCTCGGTTTCTCTGGAATACGAAAACGGCGTATTTACCCGTGGTTCCACCCGAGGCAACGGCTTTGTGGGAGAGGATATCACCGAAAACCTTCGTACCATCGGGAGCATTCCCCTCCGCCTGAAAGAGAACCTTCCCTACTTAGAGGTCAGAGGCGAAGTTTTTATGCCTAAAGCAAGTTTTTTGAAACTGAACGAGCAACGGGAAGTGGCAGGAGAACCCCTCTTTGCCAACCCCAGAAATGCGGCGGCAGGATCTCTTCGGCAGTTGGATAGTCGGATTACCGCCACCCGTCGTTTGGATATTTTCGTGTTCAACATACAACAAATCCAAGGGAAAACCCTCTCCAATCATAAAGAATCCATTGACTATCTGGCAGAACTGGGTTTTAAGACCATTCCCATCAAAAACCTCTGCTATGGCGGTCAGGAAGCCTATGCTGAGATTCAGCGAATCGGCGAGATGCGAGGAGAACTTCCCTTTGATATTGACGGCGCGGTGGTGAAGATTAACCAATTCACCGAGCGCGACACCTTGGGCGTTACCACCAAAACTCCTCGGTGGGCGGTTGCCTATAAATTCCCTGCAGAACAAAAAGAGAGCAAACTGATTGATATTGCCCTGCAGGTGGGAAGAACCGGTGTGATTACCCCCAACGCAGTGCTTCAACCGGTGCGGATTGCCGGTTCCACCGTCAGCCGTGCCACACTCCATAACGAAGATAACATTCGTGATAAGGATATCCGCATTGGTGACACCGTCATCATTCAAAAAGCAGGAGACATTATCCCTGAGGTGGTGGAAGTGGTCAAGTCCAAGCGAGACGGCTCGGAAGTGGTCTTTGCCATGCCCAAAGTCTGTCCTGCCTGCGGTGAACCGCTCTATCGGGAGGAAGGCGAAGCGGCAGTTCGGTGCCTGAGTTCCAACTGTCCTGCACAGCAGATGCGGAGCATCATCCACTTTGCCTCCAAACCCGCTATGGATATTGACGGGCTGGGTCCTGCCATTGTGGAGCAACTCCTTGATGAGGGTTGCATTAAAGACTGTGGAGATTTATATACCCTGACCTATGATGCCATTGTGGGTCTGGATCGGTTTGCGGACAAATCGGCACAGAACCTGATTGATGCCATCGAACAATCCAAGAAGCAAGGCCTTGACCGGGTTCTGTTCGGTCTGGGCATCCGTTTGATTGGTTCTCGGGCGGCACAACTCCTTGCCAATCGGTTTGGTTCCATGGACGCCTTGATGGAGGCATCAAAAGAGGAAATTTCCGCCGTTCCCGATATCGGCGAGAAGATGGCAGAAAGCCTGATTCACTATTTCAGCGAGGAAAAATCTCTGGATTTGATTGCCCGTCTGAAGAATGCGGGGGTTAAGATGGACTATGAGAGCAAGCAGACCGGTGATATCTTTGCCGGAAAAACCTTTGTCCTGACCGGAACCCTTCCCACCCTGAAGCGTAGCGAGGCACAGGCCATTATTGAGGAAAATGGCGGTAAGTGTAGCGGAAGCGTCTCCAAAAAGACCGACTTTGTGGTGGCCGGCGAGGAGGCAGGCAGTAAGTTGGACAAGGCGAATGCCTTGGGCGTGACGGTGATTAGCGAAGAGGAACTGTTGGGGATGATACAGTAAATTGACTGCGCAGGAGCGTGACGCATCAAGATTCGGTAAGACAGACAATCCTCCCACCGCTAAAGCGGTCCCCCCTCCTTTACACAAGGAGGGCTAATCTCGGTAGTGCGCAGAAAATTAGGTGAGATTTGTTCGATAGGAGATGAGGAATGGCAGGCGCGTACTTTGTGTACATGACTTTCATTCCTCGTCGCAGCGACGGGAGGAGCAAGCCCCTCCCCTACAAATTTGTTATTTGAGTGCGCAGAAAATTTAGTAAGATGTGTTCGTTTCGAGATTCGGTATGGCAGGAGTGTACTCCTTGTACATGACTGTCATGCCGAGTCGATGAAACGGGCGCAGATTGCTGAATTTTCAAGCACGCCTGTAAAAGAGGAACATCCTTTTTTGAAAAAGAAAAAATAACGTAAATTTTTTGCCAAAAAAGAGGAAATCTCCCTCTCGTGTCGAATTAAGTATATATAGAATGATTGAATTTTCAAGAACAGGAGTGGATATTTATGTCCGAAGCATTATTTGATACTTCCAAACTGAAAGTCATTCCGGTGGAACTGAACAGCGAAATGAAAAAATCCTACATTGACTATGCTATGTCGGTTATTGTAGGACGTGCGCTACCCGATGTTCGGGACGGCTTGAAGCCGGTTCATCGTCGTATTCTCTACGCAATGTATGAGGACGGCATTACCCCGGACAAGGCATATAAAAAGTGTGCTACCACCGTCGGTAACGTGCTGGGTCGATACCATCCCCATGGTGACGCCTCTGTTTACGATGCCATGGTTCGTATGGCACAGGACTTCTCTCTTCGGTACCCCACCGTGGACGGTCATGGTAACTTCGGTTCCATCGACGGCGACGGTGCGGCGGCTTACCGTTATACCGAGGCAAGAATGTCCAAGCTTTCCATGCACTTGCTGACCGATATTGAGAAAGAAACCGTTGATTTTATGCCCAACTTCGACGAGAGCCGGAAGGAGCCCGTGGTTCTTCCTTCCCGATTCCCTCATCTGTTGGTAAACGGTTCCAATGGTATTGCGGTAGGTATGGCAACCAACATTCCTCCCCACAACCTGACCGAGGTTATCAACGGTATCGTTGCTTTGGTGGACAACCCCGAAATCACCATTGACGAGTTGATGGAGTTTATCCCCGGTCCCGACTTCCCCACCGGCGCTCAGATTATGGGTGTCAGCGGAATCCGTGCGGCTTACCACACAGGACGCGGTAAAATTCGGGTTCGTGCCAAGGCAGAGATTGAGGACTGGAAGGACAACCGCCAGAGAATCGTTGTAACCGAGATTCCCTATGGTGTCAACAAGGCACGACTTATTGAGAAGATTGCCGAGTTGGTTCACGACAAGCGTGTAGAGGGTATTTCCGACCTCCGCGACGAGTCCGACAGAGACGGTATGCGGATTATCATTGAGTTGAAGCGGGATGCCAACGGCACCGTAGTTCTCAACCAGCTTTACAAGTTCACCCAGATGGAGGACAGTTTCAGCGTGATTATGCTGGCCTTGGTGAACCAGACCGATCCCAGAGTGCTGAACCTGAAAGAGGTTCTTGAAAACTACGTAGAATTCCAGAAGGATGTCATTGTCCGTCGTACCAAGTTCGACAAGAAAAAGGCAGAGGCACGGGCACATATCTTAGAGGGTCTTAACAAAGCTCTTGATCACATTGATGAGGTTATCAGCATCATCCGCAGCAGTTACAACGATGCAAAGGAAAAATTGATGGAGCGGTTCCAGTTCTCCGATC
>JAZRCD010000334.1:0-6914 GCA_045635425.1 Ructibacterium sp.
GTCTCTCGATAACATGCAATGGATAACTCCCTTTCGTTTGATAGGTTGTTTTGGCAATAACCTCGCCATAGGCGTGTACCATACGATATCCGGTGCCCGTATTATCCATAACACCGCTTACCAGAATATCACCTTCCCGAACACCTGAACCTATGGCAACCATAGTCTGTCCATCCTTTGCCTCCACTCGGTCAACCACACCATCCCGAGATGCCACCAAATGACACGGAAGATTTTTCTCTACCCTCGGTTCCGGAGTCAGACGCTCCACAACCTCTACATATACGCGAGATCCGTTTACGTTAATACCAATCCACGCCAGTTCATCCAAATCCCGCATCATCTGGTTTCGAATGATGTTCGAGTCCAGGTTTTTTGCGGATTTTCCCAATGCCACGTTGGATCTGGCCAGCATCGTGAGAATGGTTTCCGTGGGGATTTTTTCGTTCCCCAACACAGTGATCCCCATAATATGTCCGGACGTATACCAAAAGAACATCATTGCAATCAAGATTCCCACAACCACAAACTTCCTCTTACGGTATCGATGTAAAAGAAAGGGAAGGCCCTGACGTTTGAGAATTTTTGCCTTGGTTTTGGTTCGAAAACAAACCGGTCGCAACCGACGAAATGAGCCGATAGACATTTCACAGACCAATCGCTCTGCCCCAAGGCGTCTGACATTTCTGATATCCAGTTCCCGATGGAGGCATATGTTTAAGAATCGCTCCAAAAACACCCCCTCCGCCTGAAGCACAAGATACCCCTTAACCCATGGTCCCGCGTTTTGAATTCCCATATCACATCCTCCCGTTTTCCTCGCCGAAACTGATGCTCTGTACACGTCCCTTTAAATAAAGCAAGTCCTTACTGATATGCCGAATTTCCAAGCCACTCCCTATCACAATCAAGGGAAGTGGTTTTGCTTTGATTTTGATACAGGTTTCACTGTAGGAAAGGATGCTCTTGTAGTTTTCTATCATCAATTCCCGATTTCCCAAAGAAGACATCATCACCGCATCCAATACAATTTCTTTGGACACCTCCACCGCATCAGCAAACCGTTCCCGTAGGGTTGCCCGTTCTTCTTGTTCTTCATTCTGTCGTCCCACATAATCCCTCCCTTTCGGTCAACTTCCTTTCCTCATTTTATGCTTAAATCAGGTAATTCATGAATAGATTAAACAAGAAGTTCTTTTCAGGAGGAATCTCGTATGAAACGCTTTTCTCAATCTTTCTTTAGCCTTTTGGCTGTTGTTTTCACTTTACTGCTGGTAATAAACCCCTCCACTGCCATGGAGTCTGCCGAACAGGCTCTGAATCTCTGTGTCCGCATTGTCATTCCGTCTCTCTTTCCGTTCTTCATCTGCAGTCGTCTCCTGATTGATTTTGGCGTGGCGCAGTTCTGCAGTCGCTTTCTCTCCCCTTGGACACGGAAACTTTTTGGGGTCCCCGGAAGCGGTGCAACCGCCATCATCCTCGGCATCCTAAGCGGTTATCCCATTGGTGCTGCCACCGCGGTAGAACTCTATGAACAAGGGACTTGCACCAAAACAGAAGCAGAACGACTTCTAACCTTTTGCAACAACGCCGGTCCCATGTTTATCCTAGGTTCTGTAGGAATTGGTATGCTTCACGATCGACAGTTTGGTGTCCTGCTTTACCTGTCCCATCTTTTTTCTGCTTTGCTCACCGGCATTCTCTATCGAAAGTTGGGAGAAACTCACACCCACACCAGAACACTACCTCCCTCCCCAAGTTCCACTATCAAGCCGGCATCCTCTTTTGTCAGCGCCATCACAGATGCCGTGGACAATATTTTAAAAGTTTGTGGTTTTGTTATCTTCTTTTCTGTCTTTTGCGGCATACTTCCTTGGAGAATGCCGATACTCCACGCTCTTCTTGAAATGACAGGCGGACTGAACGCCTTGATTGCGCAGTTGCAAAACACCTCCTACCTACTTCCCGTTGTCTCCTTTTTTCTTGCCCTGTCCGGCATATCCATTCTTCTTCAGACTGCCGGAATTGTGCTTCCCTCCGGGCTTTCCATGAAACCTGTCCTTTTCGGTAAATTTACACAGGCAATCATCTCGTTTCTCCTGACTTGGCTGGCATGTAAATTTCTGCCCCTCTCGCACCCTGCATTTGCCGGACTTCTGTCGGCACCGCCCCTTCCAACCATTCCCCAGCTTCTTTCTCTGGTCGTTCTTGAGCTTGTCATCGTCCTCCTGTCCACCTGCCTTCTTTGTCTGGTTGGGATGGTCTATGAAAAAATAGAACAAAGGCGATAATTGTCTACAAGTGATCATAAAAAAGGAGCGTCTCTCGTCAAAGGAGATTCGCCCTTTTTATTACAATTTTTCATCACCCATGCATTCTATCCTTTACTGGGTCAAAAATGCCCTATAAAAATCCGTTGTGGACTGGGTATCTGCATGGAAAATATTATTGACAAACGCCAAATCGGTAATCTCATATTCCTTCATGAATTCAAGTGCATTCAGCTTGAAATATCTCATATCGATAACATATACATCTTCAAAGGAACTAATCATAAAGGAGCTAAAGGGATTTCCGTAGCTATCCTTAAAAATGACCAGTTTCCGTCCGTTATCCAGATTGGTGTGAACATGGGTAATATGTTCATCCCCACCCATAAAGGTTCCGTACATCAACGGAGAACCATCTTCGTAGGCTTCATAGAAAAACTCTCCGCGCTGAGGATTTTCCATGCTATCAGGCTGATAATAATCTGTTGTGTACTTTACTTTTTTCGGTTTATAATATACAAAATCCTCGGGGTTTTCTTTCAGAACAATATCATTTGAGAAATTATAAAGGGTCCCTACAAAACCTTTTTTGGTGACCTTTTGGTAAGTGGAAAGCTTGGGAAAATCCACCTTTGCCACCTTGGCAAAGCTTTCTGCTGCATAATACGCTCCAAGAGGCGCCCAATGGTGGTCTGTTCTAAAGTAGATGTCCTCATCACAATGTTTGGAAAGGGTTGTATAAACATCAACACCCTTTACATCCTCATCCAGCGCTTTCAGGATATTGTTGATACTTTCAAGTTCACTACCGGTCTGGTCTTTATAACTGGGAGGACAATAAAACTCTATGGAAGTAGGTATGGGCACACAGTACACATTTACCTCATCGCCTAGCTCACGCTTGTATTCGTTGATAACCTCTGCATAGTTTTTGCCGGCTTCTTTATTCCCACCAAAAAGCATCAGTCCTCTGGTACCGGAAACAAGAATTCCGTTCCTTCCAAGGGTGGCATTATCATCCAGATTGACATTTGCCTCCACTTCTTTGATTTCCTTGGTGTCTTCCTCTGCGTTAGTTTCTTCCTTAGGAGTTTCGGTCGCCGCTGTTTGGGTTACAGGCTTTGCGTTATGCAACTTGACGCCGCCTACTCTGATTCCACTTTTGTCCTTGAACGCCACCGCCTTTTCCGTCAATCCATCACGTCCCGGCACCGTATCACTAAAATACACATTGATGCCGCTTGTAAAAGAACCATCCAGAAAAGAGGAAATGCTAAAGGCAGGAAAAGCAGCAAGCTTACGATTTTCCCGTTCGGATATTACACTTCTTGGGAAGAAAACAATATGTACAAAAAAGCATAAAAACATCAATGCCGTAATGCTGACGTAGAATATGTTGCAGATCTTCCGTGTAATGGAAGATTTTTGTTCCGGAACAGATACTTCCTGTTCTACCACAGAAGTTTCTTCCGGAATTTCCTTTTTGATTTTTGTTTCGAGTGTCATGGTTCCTCCCCCTTTCTAGAATCTGAAGTAAAAGAATGATTGAATACTTTCACCAACCAACAAAATGGTACTGATATATAACAAACAGAATGAGATTGCAATTTTCACAAGATTCATTGCCAACGCCGGCACCTTCGCTCTCATATCCATACATCGATCAAACCATTTCTTCAAAACCTGTGAAATCGGCAGGCAACAGATAATACCCACGATCAACAGGAAAAGATTGGATGTGAGTTGATTGGTTGACACCGCATCGGTAATACCTCCGCTACCAAAGCCGAACAAGGTTTTGATAAATCCACCAAGCTTATTGAAATCATTGAAATAAAAAATGGCCCAACCAAATACAATCAAAAACAGGCTGTACAGATGTTGCAGCCATGTCAAGCCCGGCTTTTCTCTCCTGAATAGTATGTATTTTTCCAACAATATAATGACGCCAAAATACAGACCCCATACAATGAAGTTCCAACTTGCACCATGCCACATACCGGTAAGAAACCACACCACCAGGATATTCCATAACTGATGCTTTTTGTTGCCCCCCATGGGGATATATACATAATCTCTGAACAAGGAACCCAAAGAAATATGCCATCTGCGCCAGAATTCGGTAATCGAACGGCTGATATAGGGATAGTTAAAGTTTTCGTCAAAGTGGAAGCCCAGGCATCGACCCATACCGATCGCCATATCAGAATAACCGGAGAAGTCAAAGTATATCTGGAGAGAAAAGGCGATAAGTCCAATCCAGGAACCACAAAGAGATATCTCACTTACATTTCCGTCAAGGAGTGTAGATGATATTCCGGCAAGCTGATTGGCAAGAAGCACTTTTTTGGAAAGACCAATCAAGAAGCGGAACGCTCCCTCTGACAAATCGGACAGGGTGATTTTTCTATTCTCTATTTCATGTTCCACCGTTGTATATCTTACGATAGGTCCTGCGATCAGCTGCGGGAACATGGCAATGTACAAAAGTAGATTTGCATATTTTTTCTGCGCTCTTACGGTGCCCCGATACACATCTGCAATGTAAGAAATCGCCTGAAATGTGTAAAAAGAGATACCAATCGGCAATGCAATGGACGGTTCCGGGATATTCGTTCCAAAGGCATTCAATGTTCTGACAAAGAACCCTGCATATTTGAATACTGCAATAAACAGAATATTAATAGCCACACCCAAAGCAAGGGCACCTTTGGACTTTTTCTCCTCGCTGACATCAATGGATTTGCCCACATAAAAATTCACGGTTATGCTTGCAAGCATTAACAGAATATAAACCGGTTCACCCCAGGCATAAAAGATCAGCGAAAACAGTACAAGCACCATGTTCTTCCTGTGATTACATACAGAAAGCTCACCACCGGACTTTTTCACTTGTCTTTTATCCAAGCAACCGGCAATGATGTACATAATTGCAAACAGAGGAATGAACAGGTATAAAAAAAACAAATCTGCAAAAATCATAATTCTCCTTGGGATATATTCTCAGACGAATATATCTTCATCCTTTCTTTCATGGTTGTACGCTGTGTATCATACACTTAGCCATTGGAGGAAATCCAATGGCTAAGCCTTTGTATCCCTTTGACAATTTCTGAATTCCTATGACGCTCTTTCTCGAAATGTCAAATATTTTATTTTTTCCCGTATTCTGTTGCAACATATTCATTGGCAAGATGCTCCATGGCGTCATCCAACGGTGTCAATCCTTCGAATTCAGAATATTTTTTCTTGAGCGCCCGTTCCAGAATCATATCACACAACTGAGGATTCTTGGGAAGAAGCGGTCCGTGAAGATGGGTGGCAATAACATTTTTATATACCAAACCTTCTGCCATTCCGTCTCCTGTATTTCCGTATCCGCAAACCACCTTGCCCAAGGGCTGATAATCTCCGATCATGGTCTTTCCGGCGCGGTTTTCAAAACCAACAATCGGTTGCTCTGTCAGGGGAGAATCCACCACCACGTTTCCGATATACCGATTTTCCGTGGTCTGCGTTGTGATGTTCAAAACACCCAGCCCTTCTACCACTCCATCACCTGTAGGAAATTCTTTTCCCAGCATGGTGAATCCACCGCAAGCGGCAAGTAAAACGCCATCGTTTTCAATATAGGCACTCAGTTCATCTCTTTTTTCTTTTAAGAAACCACATACCATTTCTTCTGCCTTATCCGGTCCGCCACCTAAGAAAAGTACATCTGCTTCCGCCAAATCAGGAAGGGCATCCTCTTTGTTACAAACACGAAGGTTAATGGAAATGCCCCGCCACTCAGCACGTTTTGTTAAAGCGGCAATGTTTCCCTTGTCACCGTACAAATTCAAAAGGTCAGGGTAAAAATGAATGATATTCAAAGACATACTCATGGTTATTTCCCTCCCTTCGCCATTTCTTTTTCCAATTCGGATAATGCAGGTTTTGCATTGTTATATACCGCTGTGTAATTGGCAAGAACATAGCAAACTTCTGCATCGGATTTCTGACACATCTCCATGGCATCACGAAGATTGTTTGCAACCATATCCACCGGGATATCTGCATAACGGAACCGAAGTGCCAGATCATAAAGTCTAAGTCCGCCTACCGACAAGGTATTCAGGTTCTCATCCTGCAATCGTTCAAAATCCACATCCCATATCCAGGAAACATCCTGCCCATCATTAACCAAGTCATTGATAACAACAATAATATCCTTTTTTCTGTTATCCAGCATAACCGTCTGGATGGCCTGATTGAACCCTGCAGGGTTTTTCGCCAAATTCAGGATAAATGGCTTGCCTAAATCGATTTGTTCCATTCGTCCGGTCTGGGGTTTGTACTCCTCCAGCACTCGAACAAATTCATCTAAAGAAACGCCTGCCGTCTCCAAAGCCGCATACACGGCTAAGATGTTATAGATATTATAAAATCCTCGATAATTCACATCAATGGGATTGCCGTTCACCTTAAACTTCATGGATTCGGACAGGTCAATACCCTTCACCTCAAAGTCAATATCGGGACGCTTATTACCGCAATGGGGACAGAAATAATCTCCCAACTGGCTATAGTGAAGATAATGGTAACTTTGCTCCTTACCACACTTAACGCAGAGCCGACCTTCCTTGGTTTCCTCTTGAGGAAGAA
>JAZRCD010000335.1:0-1725 GCA_045635425.1 Ructibacterium sp.
CGCAGAACTTCCGCATCTTTTCCAATTGTTCTTCATGCTCAAAGGTAATGAGAATTTTATTGGTTTTAAGCCCCGTCGGGTCGGTATAATAGGCAAAATTCCCCGTGTTCTCAATGTGGAACACCTGCATCATTTCCCAGAAGATATGTTCCGCCTTGGGGTCAATATAGCATTGCTCAGAGGTTTCCAGATCAAACCCCATCTTCTCCTCTTCCAAGAAGGCAATCACCCGACGCACATCCTCCTCAGGGATATAGTCATTGGCAATCTCCCGACCGTCTACCTCACAGACCGCACCGTTACAGGTAATGTAACAATCAAGATCAACACCCAGATCCGGAAGATAGCATTTGGCACGACCGGTGGCAACACCCACCAAATATCCGGATTCTCTTAACCGACCTATGGCCTCTTTGGTTTTGGTGGTAAGTTGGAAAATTTCGGCTCGCTCGTCCACCAATGTTCCGTCAATATCAAAAAAGACTGCACCGCAATATTCTTTCATCTTTTCTACCCTTTCTGTTTTCCTCTCTCTATTATAAAAGTATTCTTTCAAAAATGCAACAAATAATTCGCGCTTGTTGACAGTTTTTCTAAGATATGCTATACTCAAACTGCTTGAAATTCAAGGAAAATGAGGAATGTATTATGTCTGATATTTTAACCAAAGCCATCACAAAGGATGGCTTTTTCAAAATTGCAGCGGCAGTAACCACCGAGACCGTCAATGATGCCCACACCTATCACAAGACCATGCCGGTAGCATCGGCGGCACTGGGCAGACTTCTGACCGCAGGTGTCCTGATGGCTGATAATTTAAAAGAAAAGGACGCCAGTCTCACCCTTCAGATGAGAGGTGACGGTCCTTTGGGCACCTTGGTTGTGGTTGCAGATTCATTGGGAGGCGTGAAAGGTTATGTTGCCAACCCCGGCATTGACCTTCCCTTAAAGGAAAACGGGAAACTGGATGTGGGTGGCGGTATCGGCCAAGGTACTTTAGGCGTCATCCGTGACCTGAAGTTGAAGGAACCCTACATCGGTCAGGTTCCCATCCAGACAGGCGAGATTGGTGATGACCTTGCCTACTACTTCATGCAATCGGAACAGATTCCCAGCGTGGTAGCTCTGGGCGTTCTGGTAGATCGTGACTATTCCATCAAAACCGCCGGCGGATTATTGATTCAGGTAATGCCCGGTTGCGGCGAAAGAAGTCTTTCGAAATTGGAAAACAGCATTCAGGGCATGATGAGTATCACCGAGATGCTCGGCCAAGGCATGACCGCCAAGAATATGATCGAATATGCTATGCTGGGCTTTGATGTGGAGTTCTTGGAAGATATCGAAATCGGTTATCGTTGTAACTGCAGTCGGGATCGGATGGAGCGCGCCATCATCTCGCTGGGCAAGCAGGAGATTTCAGACATGATCGCCGAACAAGGCGAAGCGGAAATCGTATGCCAGTTCTGTAATCAGGGGTATCAATTCACAGGAGATGAACTGAAAGAACTGGTAGAAAAGGCCACTCGAAAATAATTTTTCACAAACGAGAAAAAAGAAGATATTCGGTTGATATTGGATGAAAAAAAGAGTTATTGGATAGATAAATCGTTATAATCGCATATAACGTTTTATTTACCCCTTGACTTTTCCTATGAAACAGAGTATAATCTCTTTTGTTGTCGCCGATATGGTAGGACACAAGGGTATGGGCGCTTAGCTCAGCTG
>JAZRCD010000336.1:0-1973 GCA_045635425.1 Ructibacterium sp.
TAATAACTGCAATTTTAAGACCTTCCATTGCAAGATTGGTCTTTAATGCTTCGTTAATTTTTTCTAAGGGGAAACGATGAGTGATAAGCTTTTCTACCGGAATTCCAATAGCCTTTGCGCGTTTTAAGAAATCAAAGGTGGTTGCATAATCTCTCAGGGTGTATACCCAAGAACCAACGGTGGTGATTTCCTTAGAGCAGATGTCGAAGTGGGGATTGATGGTAGCATCGCCACCATTGATGAAGAATCCCAGTTCGCAGAGACCGCCGCCCTGACGGATGAACTTGTAGATATTTGCATGTGCAATGGGAGAACCGGTACACTGGAATGCAAAGTCTGCATAGTAACCGCCGAACGCGTCTTTTACTGCATCAGCAAGAGCTTCAACGCCCTTGTGATTCTTGAAGTTTACGGTTGCGGTAGCACCCATTTCCTTCGCAAAGGAAAGTCTGCCGTCCTCACCGTCTACTGCAACGATGTTTTCAATACCCATGGTGCGCAGAATTGCGATACAGATAAGACCGATAGGTCCGCAACCCTGAACAACCACACGGCTGTTGAATCGCAGGATGCCGGTGGTCTTTGCACGCTCTACAGCGTGGATCAGAACCGCACAGGGCTCGATGAGGATTCTTTCTTCCAGGTTCAGGTCGCTTACGTTAAATACGGTAGAACCGCCACGGATTACAATGTAATCTGCGAACCAACCATTCAGGTGAATCTCGTCATCGGGAATCAAACCGTAAACCTGAGCGCCCTCACCAACATTCTGCTTGTTCAGGTCGAACATGGTGATGTTGGGATCGTCTGCGAAAATCATACAGGTAACAACCTTGTCACCGATGTTCAAAGGCTTGCCTGCGCTGTCTTTCTTTACATTCTTACCCATCTTCACGATTTCGCCGGTACCCTCGTGACCGAGAACAACGGGAATCAGGCTGAAGGGGTCTCTCTTGAATTCGTGAGCATCGGTTCCGCAAACACCGCAACCCTCAACCTTAACGAGGATATCGTCGTCGCCAAGTTCGGGAATGGGGAACTCTTTGATCTCATACTTTTCAAGAGCGGTCAGCATTGCCGCACGGCTCTTTTCGGGAACGGGGCCTGCCGCCTTTTTGGGGGCAGCTGCAGAAGCACCGCTCATTTCCTGAAGAACCTGTCTGACAATCTGTTCTACACTTTGAGAATTCAAATCCATTGTCAATCGCTCCTTCTTATTTATTCAGTTGTGCTAATACTTTCTTGGTAATTTCAGCAACTACATCACCTGCAGCGCCGTCTGCCTTGTGGTCACCACCGCAGTCACAGTTACCTTTGCAGGAACCGCCGCAACCGTGACAGCTCATCTCACCCTTCTTTGCGTTGGGGCAGAGGTTTGCCGGATGCTTACCGGGCAGACCCATCTGTCTGCGGATTTCGTAGAGCTTTTCAATCTGCTCTTTGCTGAACTCGATAGGAGTACCCAACTGCTTGGACTTGAAGAGCAGCTCTGCATAGAATTCCAAAGATTCCATTTTGTGGTATGCAGCAAGAAGGCTGTCGGAGTAGGAAAGTGCACCATGGTTTGCAAGGAGTACTGCATCATAGTACTGGAGATACTTTTCAACAGCATCAGGGATTTCGTTAGTTGAAGGTGTGCCGTATTCTGCAATCGGAACACAACCAAGTGCAATAACTGCCTCAGGCATGATTGGCTGTGTTAGCGGAATACCTGCGATAGCAAAGCTTGTTGCATAGATAGGATGAGCGTGAACAACTGCTTTAACATCAGGTCTTTCTCTATATACTCTCATATGCATTTTGATTTCTGAAGAAGGTTTGAAGTTTCCGTTAGCCTGGATAACATTACCTTCAGCGTCAACTTTACAGATGTATTCTGGAGTCATAAAACCTTTACTTACACCTGTAGGTGTGCATAAAAACTCGTTGTCAGAAAGTTTAACAGAAATGTTACCATCGTTAGCAGCAACCAT
>JAZRCD010000337.1:0-1554 GCA_045635425.1 Ructibacterium sp.
CTCCTGGCAATGCTCCGGTATGCAAAGAAAGGAACGGAGCCGGACATGATCGGCAATGAGCGTTTCCTGTTCCCGGTATTCAAAGCCCAGATTGACGATGATATTAAGGCTTATGAAACAAAGGTTTCTAACGGTTCCAAAGGTGGAAGACCGGTTATCAACGAAAAACCGGAAGAAACCGAAAAAAACCAAAATAAACCGAAAGAAACCGAAATCGCTAAGAAAGAAGAAAGAAGAAAGAAGAAAGAAGATATAAGAGAGTATGTTGGGCGGTTTACACCGCCGACACTCGAACAGGTCACGGAATACTGCCGGGAACGGAATAAAGGCGTTGACCCGGTTCGATGGTTCAATTACTACACGGCGAACGGCTGGAAAGTCGGAAAGAATCCTATGAAGGATTGGAAAGCCGCTGTCAGAACGTGGGAAGACGAAAAGAAGGAACCTGCGAAAGCCGGAAAAATTATCATTGCTCAACAGTATCAGCAACGGGATTATTCCGGATTAGATCAGGAACTGATTGACCAGCAGGAAAAGGAAATGCAGGACTACTTACGGCGGGAGGGCTAACGAATGAGTTATTATTTATCCTCAAAGGATTTACAGATTGAGCGATATCTTACCCGGGCGCAAGCCCGGGGGGATAGAACGGTGCGGAAGATGAACCCGGAAGAGTGCACAATAGCCTTTGAATACCGGGAGATCGAAAAGGCAATCAACCTCTGCGCAACGGAAATGATCTTCACGAAAACCTTTATTTTCCGAATGAATATTAACGATCTGATGTATGTAGCAAATAACTTTGGACGGATTATAGCATCCTTATTGAAGCAGAAAAGCCTGATAAAGGCTATCCGGGCGGCGTTTACTTACTGCAAGCCGGACGAAGACGAACGGAAAGCGATTGAGCGTGTTTTGAAAGAAATCCGGGAAAGGATTGATTTTTTGAATAAAGTACCGGTTCCGGAGAATATCCGGCTGACCCCGATACAGGATTATATGGATCTGCTGGGGGCTGATTCTTTTATCCGGGAAATCAAGACCGTGTTCCCGACCAGTAAAGACCTGTATCAGGCGCAGAAGAACGGAGATATTGATAAATATATCTCCGGAATGGTGGACACGCTTAAACAGGCAGGAAAAGAGGAAGCATACAAGGAACGGCTGGAGGTTTATGTGAACATGATACAGGAGCGGAAGGAAAAAGCCAAAGCGGAGAAGGAAGCAGAACGGTTAGCGGTTTCTGTTAGTGAATCCCAGAACGGCATAGACCTTTTCCGGGAACTCTTTTTCAAAGGCATCCGGAATATTCAGACGGTGGAAAAGATCGGGCTTTCAAAGTCAGCGATTTCTCACCACCTGATACACGGTCACCGGGGAAAGTTCTGCATCCTCTGTTGCGGGTTAGGTCGAAACGGTCAACTGATGTACCGATACATGAAGAAGTCCGGAGAAGCAAGCAAAAGTTTTCAAGGATGCGCACTGTATGAAGATCTTCCGGAAGCGGGAGAAGCCTTGAAGGGGTTCCAGAAGATTTACCCTGACCGGGCGTTT
>JAZRCD010000338.1:0-6392 GCA_045635425.1 Ructibacterium sp.
TCATCTTTTAATTTCTTTAAATGATAATGCGGGAGGAGCAAGCCCCTCCCCTACGATATCTGATGTGGTTTGTTCGTTTAAATCAATTACCACTATTCATTGCAGGAAAAAGGGTTTAATGGAGAAACAGTTGTTTCAACGTTCCTTTCACGACCATGTTATTCGGGAGGAAAAGGATTACCTGAAAATCTGGGAATACATGGACAATAACCCAACCACATGGGAAAACGATGTGTTTTATCGGCAATATTAAAATAAAAAGAAATCAAAAAAAGAGCAGTTCGTTTGAACTGCTCTTTTGTATTTCATAGAATTACTTCTCATCTTTTTCGTACTTCTCAATCACCTTTGCCATGGTTTCCATAGCCGGTCCGCCCACAATCTTTCTTTGGTTCACGCAGGTGTCCAGAGAGATGGCGTCATAGATATCCTCAGCAATCAGTTCCGAGAAGGATTTCATCTCCTCCATGGAGAGGGCATCAATGACGGTGTCCTTTTCGATACAGTAGGCAACCATCCGTCCTACTACCCCGTGGGCATCACGGAAGGGCAGGCCTTTCTTGACCAGATAATCCGCCACGTCGGTTGCGTTGGTGAAACCACCTTTGGCACCATGAAGCATCTTATCTTCCCGTACCCGCATGGTGGCAATCATCTTTCCAAAGACGGGGAGAACCATCTTCACAGTATCCACCGCATCGAAAATCTGTTCCTTGTCCTCCTGCATATCCTTGTTATAGGCAAGGGGCAGACCCTTCATCATGGTCAGAAGTCCCATGAGGGAACCAAAGACCCGACCGCTCTTACCACGGGCAAGTTCCGCCACGTCAGGGTTCTTCTTCTGGGGCATAATACTGGAACCGGTGCTGTAGGCATCGTCCATCTCCACAAAACTGAACTCGTGGGAACTCCAGAGAATCAACTCCTCGGAGAAACGGCTGATATGTACCATAATCTGGGACAGATCAAAGGCCAACTCGCAGGCAAAATCCCGACCGGAAACGCCGGCAAGGCTGTTTTGGGTGATTCCGTCAAAGCCAAGCTTCTCCGCCACAAAGTCTCTGTCCAGAGGATAGGTGGTACCCGCCAAGGCGCCACTTCCCAAAGGCATCACATTAAGACGTTTCCGACAATCCAGAAGCCGTTCCCCGTCACGACGGAACATTTCATAATATGCCATCACATGATGGGCAAGGGTAATGGGCTGTGCCTTTTGCAGATGAGTGTAACCCGGCATGATGGTAGCAAGGTTCTTCTTGGCGATTTCCAAAATCACCAGACGAAGGTCCTTCACCATCTGTGCGATGGTGTCCAGTTCCTCACGAAGATACATCCGAATATCCAAAGCAACCTGATCGTTTCGGCTTCTGCCGGTGTGCAGGCGCTTTCCCACATCCCCG
Organism: Ructibacterium sp.; assembly: GCA_045635425.1. Classification (GTDB taxonomy): domain Bacteria; phylum Bacillota; class Clostridia; order Monoglobales; family Monoglobaceae; genus Ructibacterium. Next base: position 1,401 of record JAZRCD010000338.1, read on the forward strand.
ATTCGAGAAATGAGGATGGTTTCAATGTTCATGTGAATATCCTCGGCATCGATCAGGAATTCTACCTTTCCCTCCTCGATGTCCGTTTTGATTTCACCTAAGGTCTTGATAATCAAAGCCGCATCTTCTTTCGGGATAATCCCCTGCCGACCCAGCATCTCTGCATGAGCCTGACTGCCCAAAATATCCTGAGCATACATCCGCGCATCAAAGCGGATGGAAGAATTGAAATCGTCAACCAAGGTATCGGTGGCCTTAGAGAAGCGACCACCCCAAAGTTTTTCCTTTGCCATAATAAAAACTCCTTTATAAGAAAGGCCCCCTTGTGTAAAGGGGGCTGTCAAAACTTGTTTTGACCGGGGGATTGTTTTTGCAGGATAATTACAATCCCTCCGTCACGGCTATGCCGTGCCACCTCCCTTTACACAAGGGAGGCTTTTTTATCAGGCATTACGCCTTGTTCTTTTTCTTCATCAAAGCGCGGACTTTCAGGGGCAGACCGAACAGATTGATAAATCCTTCAGAATCCTTGTGGCTGTAAAGCTCACCGCTATCACCGAAGCTTGCGATATCCTCATTGTAGAGGGAGTAGGGAGACTTTGCACCTGCAGGAGATGCCACACCCTTGTAGAGCTTCAACCGAACCTCACCGGTTACGGTTTCTTCCATGGTATCTACCATAGCAGACAGAGCCTCACGGAGAGGAGTATACCACTTACCGTCGTAAAGCAGTTCGCTGAACTTGATAGCCGCCTGACGCTTGAATGACTGAGTATCTCTGTCCAGACAGAGGTATTCCAGTTCCTGCAGAGCAGTATAAAGAATGGTGCCGCCGGGAGTCTCGTAAACGCCTCTGGACTTCATACCAACCAATCTGTCCTCAACGATATCTGCAATACCGATGCCGTTTGCACCGCCCAGTTCGTTCAGCTTCTCAACCAGAGGCCGAGCCGCCATCTTCTCGCCGTCTATAGATACGGGAACACCCTTCTCAAAACCAATGGTAACATAGGTGGGGGTGTCAGGAGCCTTCTCAGGAGAAACGCTCAGCTTCAGCAGGCTGTCCAGCTGAGGCTCGTTAGCGGGATCCTCCAGATCCATACCCTCGTGGCTGATATGCCAGATGTTACGGTCTCTGGAATAGAGGTCGGTCTTGGTAACGGGAATCTCGATACCATGTGCCTCTGCATAATCCACAGCGTCCTCGCGGGAAGTAATATCCCAGATACGCCAAGGAGCAATAATCTTCAGGTGGGGAGCCAACGCCTTAACGGTTAACTCAAAACGAACCTGGTCGTTACCCTTACCGGTTGCACCGTGACAGATAGCAACTGCACCCTCCTGCTCTGCAATCTCAACCAGACGCCGAGCAATGATGGGACGTGCATGAGAAGTACCAAGGAGGTACTTGCCCTCGTAAACAGCGCCTGCCTTCAGGGTGGGGAAGATGAAGTCTTCCACGTACTCGTCACGCAGGTCTTCAATATAACACTTAGAAGCACCGCTGGCCTTTGCTCTTTCTTCCAGACCATCGGTTTCCTTGCCCTGACCAACGTCACCGCAAACTGCGATTACTTCGTAGTCATAGTTCTCAATCAACCAAGAAATGATGATGGAAGTATCCAGACCGCCGGAATATGCCAGAACAACTTTTTCTTTTGCCATTGTAAATTCCTCCAAACTATGATAGAATAGTTTTAATCAATAAAAGTATTATATAACAGAACGTAGAGTTTTTCAAGAGTTATTCGTAAATTTTAAGGAATTTTAGGTGAAAAATTATGATTATTTTGGGAATCGACCCCGGATTTGCCATTGTAGGCTACGGGGTACTGGAATATCAGAACAATAAATTCAAGGTTTTGGACTATGGCGCCATCACCACCGACGCAAAAACTCCTATGTACGATCGGTTCTTATCCATCTATGAGGACCTGAACAAGGTCATCGAAACCTATAAGCCGGACTTTATGGCCATCGAGGAACTTTTCTTCAATACCAACCGCACCACCGCCATCAACGTGGCACAGGCAAGGGGCATCCTTCTCCTGTCCGCCCTGCAACACGGAGTAAAGGTCTATGAGTACACCCCTCTTCAAGTGAAGCAGGCAGTAGCCGGTTACGGTCGAGCAGAAAAGCAACAAGTCCAGCAAATGGTAAAACTGTTGCTGAATTTAGAGAAGGTTCCCAAACCCGATGATACGGCGGATGCGTTGGCGATTGGTATATGCCACGCCCACTCGTATAATCCCAACCGTGCTTGAAAATCAGGCAATCTTGGCTCGCTCCATCGCCTTCCTTGGTCGGTTACGTACACAAAGTACGCGCCCTCCCAAGAAAGACTTGGAGCAAACCAATCTCACCTAATTTTCTGCGCACTAATATACCGAAAATTGTAGGGGAGGTTCTCGCGTGAAGCAAATATGCCGGTGGCATATTTGTAGCGGAAAATGAGATGCGATAGCATCGGCTTTTAGGAAACACGGAGTGTTTCTTCCTAAAAATTTGCTCCTCCCGTCGCTTCAAAGAGGAATGACAGTTACGTACAAGGATTACACTCCTTCCATCCCTCATCTTGCGCCAGACAAATTTCATCCAAATTTCTGCGCACTAATATACCGAAAATTGTAGGGGAGGGGCTTGCTCCTCCCGTCGCCTTTGGATAAATCTCTGCGGGAGGGGGTAGAGTCCCTCCCCTACAACCCAAATTATCTCACGAAATTTTTCAATGGAGGAAATTATGAAAACATTTGTACTAGCCAGCAAAAACGCCCACAAAGCCATGGAAATCAAGGCAATCTTAGGGGAAGATTTTGAAATCCTCACCCAAGTAGATGCCGGTGTGGGGGACGTGGACGTGGTGGAGGACGGCACCACCTTTGAAGAAAACGCCGCAAAAAAGGCAGAAACCATCATGAACCTTACGGGAAAACCCACCATTGCCGATGACAGCGGTCTTTGTGTGGACTATTTAGACGGCGCACCGGGTATCTATACCGCCCGCTATGCCGGAGAGGATGCCACCGACGAGGCCAATATCCAAAAACTCCTATCTGCGCTGGAGGGTGTTCCCACCCACCAACGTGGCGCCCGGTTCGTCTGTGTGATTGCGGTGGCGGTTCCGGGGGAAGAAACCAAACTCTTCCGTGGGGAATGTCCCGGAATTATCACCGAGGCGCCCAAGGGCGAGGACGGATTCGGCTATGACCCCGTATTCTACGATGAAGCCCGTCAAATGACCTTAGCAGAAATGGAATCCCAAGAGAAAAACGCCATCAGCCACCGCTCCCGAGCACTGCGGAAGATGGCAGAGGGGATATCGTAGGGGAGGGGCTTGCTCCTCCCGTATGGAACGGTTCGAAAAATCTTTTGGGAGAGGTATTTATGCAAAAAGTAGCACTGATTGATTTAGGTTCCAACTCGGCACGGATGTCGGTAGCCGAGAAAACAGAAAACGGATACAAGGAACGATTCCGTCGCCGTGAGATGGTTCGTCTCTCTCAGGGGATGGATAAGGACAGCGTTCTGCAGGAAGACCCCCAACGTCGTACCATCGCGGCACTTCTGAACTTTGCCAAAGAGGCCGAGGCCGAGGGGGCTCAGATCATTGCCGTTGCCACTGCGGCGGTACGCCGTGCCAAGAACGGCGGGGAGTTCTGTGCTCGGGTGAAAGAAGAGACGGGCATCGAGATTCGGGTTATCTCAGGAAAAGACGAGGCGCAATACGACTTTTACGGAGTAGTCTCCGCCCTCCCTGAGGCAAAGGATTGCCTGATTGTGGATGTGGGTGGCGGAAGTTCCGAACTGATTCTGGCACAGAACGGAGAAATGCAGGGAAAAATCAGTCTCCCCTTTGGTGCTATGACCCTTACCGATCGGTATTTTCGGGAGAATCCCAAAGAGGACTCTGCCAAAGAAGAAATCCTCTCTCTGTATCGGGAGGTGGGACTTCTGGAATCGGCAAAGGGATTTCCTTTGGTTTGTTTGGGAGGAAGTGCCGGTGCCCTTCCCTATATGGATGCCCGATTAAGGGAAGATACTGAGTTGCCGGCCGTTCATGGCTATCGGCTGACCTTGAACCGATTGAAAGAGATTTATGCCGAACTTCAAAAGCGCACTATGCAGGAACGGGTGGCGGATTTGAACTTGGAACAGGGCAGAGCCGACACCATCTGTGCAGGCCTGCTTGCTCACATTCTCTTAATGGAGGAAACCGATGCCCCTTCATTGATTATCTGTACCGCAGGCCTTCGGGAAGGCATGCTCTATTTGATGGCAAAAGAGGAAGCATAAAAAGAGACCGCTTGGGCGGTCTCTTTTTTCATTACAAACTGTCCTATTTCCACCATGAGGTTGCATAGAATGATAACAAAAACCTTTCGGGAGGAAGAACTATGAAAAAACGGATGAAATGGGTTGCCTTTTTACTTGCGGTTATATTAAGTTTCGGTATTGTAGAGGTGGGTGCAGAGCCATCCACCCAGGTGGACACCAAGGTTTCCACCCAGTTGGTTCAGGGGGAAGCAGGGATTCTGATGGAGGCAAAAACCGGAGAGGTGCTTTACGAATGGAATCCGGACAACAAACACCAGATTGCCAGCGTCACCAAGACCATGACCATGCTTCTGATTATGGAGGCGTTATCTCAGGGGAAAATCAAGAAAGAGGATGTGGTGACCGTCAGTGAAAACGCCGCATCCATGGGCGGGTCTCAGGTGTTTTTGGAAGTGGGGGAGCAGATGTCCGTTCACGAAATGCTCAAGGCCATTGCGGTGGCATCGGGGAACGATGCCGCCGTTGCCATGGCGGAGTTTATCGGGGGAACCCACGAGGCTTTTGTGGAGAAGATGAACAAGCGGGCAAAGGAACTGGGGTGTACCAATACCCATTTTATCAACTGTACGGGACTGGACGAAACCGAGGAACACCACAGTTCCGCCCGTGATGTGGCGGTGATTTCCCGGGAACTTCTCACCCACAAGGAAATCTTTG
>JAZRCD010000339.1:0-6463 GCA_045635425.1 Ructibacterium sp.
GTTGATCCTTGGGAACCGGACAACACCCCCAACCCCGGTATCACCGACGACTTGAAAGAAGCAATCGGTAAAGTTCTGGGTGGCACTTGGGTAAAGCCTGCAACTGCTTCTGCAGACTGGCCTGCAATGAACCTGGACTTCACCGGTAACTTTGATGCAACTCAGGATGGCATGAATGTTACCGGCGCAGTTACCTACGATGCAGTGGATGGTATGGTGTTCGGCGCAGCTGCAGGCACCCTCCGTTACAGACCTACTTGTAATTACAATGGTTGGACTCCCCTCTGTATCTCCGGTAACTATTCCTTCAACTTCAAGTTGGATCCCGATGGTACCTTCCAGCAACAGGCTGCAAAGGTATGGAGTGGTGATGACAGAGTATACATTGACTTTTCCAACAATGGCGTAGCTGTATGGGTAAGACCTGAAGCAGGTAGCACCAGTTATGTTGTTGCAGAAAATTTAGTTGACTACAAGCCCGGTACTTCTTGGAATGATGTAGTAATCAAGACCAATGCAAATGGCGGTTACGATCTGTACATGAAGAAGGCAACCGACAAGGATTTCACTTTGGTTGTTTCCACCACCACTTACCGTCCCGGTAACGCCTGGAACAGCACCGGCTTCACTGCAAACGCTAAGAATGCAAAGATGGGTTACGCATACTCTTGGGTAACCGCAGAAAGAGTATATGAGTATGCATCCATCGACGAGATTCTGGGTGGCCCCGCTGCTGCAACCTATGCGTTCGATTTCGATAGCAGCTTTGATCCCACTTACTGGAAGCGTCAGGGTTCCTTGACCAGCCCTGCTGGCATCACCTACTCTGATGAGAATGGTCTGGATATGAAATCCACCACCGCGGCTGCAACCTGGAACTTTAACGCATACTCCGGTTGGTCTCCCTTCAGCCAGGATGCTGCTTGGTCTTCTTACATTCCTCAGGCAGTTTACTTCAAGATGAAGGGTAAGATGAACGTTCAGTTCAGAGGCCCCAACAATGCAGGTAGATTCTACATCGACTTGGCTCCCAACGCTGCAATCGGTGCAGGTGGCGGTACCGCAACCTACAACCACGCAGTTACCTCTGATACAGGCTGGATGGAATATCTGGTTGTTCCCTATGCTGATGCGACCGGCTACTCCTTCTATGTAAAGGGTGCACCTACCAACAATATTTGGGTTAAGCGTGCTGATTGTACCGGTTGGAGATCCGGCGGCGGTAACACCACCGGTTTCAACCTCTATGCGGCAGCAGGTACCGATGGTCAGATGAAGAGCATCAGAACCTACAAGGTTGGTGTTGCAGAAAGCGCAACCCTTCCTGCAGGTGCAGATTACCTCTGGTACAATGACGACATGGATTCCAAGGTAGCTTACGGCAACGTGAACAACCCCGTTAACGAAACAAACGGCGTTGGTAAGTTCGTTGCAACCAACGAAACCGGTATCAAGAACTACACCGTAACTTTTGGTCAGATTCCTGTTGGCGGTTATGCAGAGTACAAGATTAAGTCCAATGCGGTAACCACCGCTACCTTCGGTAATGGTGAAAAGGGTATTAACATCGCATACAACAAGGACTATGGTAACATTGGTTCCCTTGGTAACTACTGTGCAGATGCAAGCAGTACCTGGAGAACCTTCCGTGTTGTTCGTACCGATGCAGGCTACAGCATGTACACCAATGTAGCAGGTGACAACGGTTGGGTACCCATGGCTGTGAATGTAAACGATAATGTTAGCATGAACGGTGCTTCCATTGGTTGCTACACTCACCCCGATGGTACAAACGACGGTACCACCTACATTGATTACCTGAAGATTTACGGTCCTGCTCCTACCGGTGCATTGACCCTGACTGATGGTATCAGTACCAGAGTTCTGACCGAAGGCGATGAGATTGGTTACGGTTCTGACCTGCATCCTATCGTAAACACCGACAATGCAAATGCAAAACTGTTGGTTGTTTCCTACAAGGGCAACGATATGGTTAAGGCTCAGATCGTAAAGGCAAGTGAACTGACAGCAAATCAGAGATTTGCAGTTTCCAGTAACGGCGCTGACGCTGTTAAGGTATTCCTGTGGGATGCTTCTAACATGAACAGACTTGTTCCTGCAGTTTCCTTGACATTCTAAGATAAAATCCTAAAAACATACGAAAGAGAGAACGATCTTTTGATTGTTCTCTCTTTTTTTGCTGTTTTACGGGCGTGAATGAAAAATTGTGGCTAAAAACATATTTTTTTATGTCTATTTCTATATTTTCATTCGACAAATAAAAGTGTATAATGAATCTGTGTAACTATTTTGTAAAATAATCAACTGACTATATATATAAAGCAAAAGGAGTGTTCTTATGAAAACAACAAGAGTTTTATCGGCTTTACTTGCCCTGATGATGATTGTCTGTGCACTTCCCATGATGCAGGCATCTGCGGCTGTTCCTGCTAATCTGGAAGCGGCGGTAGGTGAGATTCTGGGCTACAATGCGGCAGTCCCTGCGGCATCCACCAAGGACTGGATTGCTACCAATCTGGACTTTACCGCAGATGGTGCAGGGGATATCCCCTGCTTGAATGCAGATACCGTTACCTTTGACACCACCGATGGTGCTATCTTTGGAGAGGAAAAAGGAAAGCTTTACTATCAACCCCGTGAACTCAGTGAGAACGGCGTTGCGGTATGGTCTCCCTTTGCAATTAGTGGTAACATCACCTTCGGTTTTAAGTTGAACGAGAATGGTTCCTTGCGGATTTCCGGTGAGGAAGTTTGGGGAAGTACCCAGATGGGTATTGACGTGACCGCCGGTAGCGTTGGCGTTTGGGAATCCACCGAGGATCGTGGTGCAGGTACTCTGCAGTTGGCAACCAATCTGGTTGAATACGTTCCCGGTACCGAGTGGAACGACGTTATGGTAACCAAGGATAACAGTACTGCCAACACAGGTGGTTATACTGTCTACATGAAGAAGGCGTCCGAAACCTCCTTCACCAAGGTAGCCGTTTCCAACAGCTTCTGTTATTGTACCAATCACGGTAACTGCTACAACGGCGGTATCAAGTTCGAAGGTAAGAACGGTGCCGTAAACTATGCAGTAAGCTACAAGGGTATCAATCGTTACACCTTTGACTCCATCGAGACCATTCTCGGTCAGGAGACCGGTTCTACCTATCACTTCATTTTTGATGAAAGAACCAATTTTGCAAATTCTGCCGGAAGAGGTGGTTTCACCGCGGATGGTTATAAGTCCGAAGCAGACGGTCTTACCTTGATTGATCCTGCTGACACCACTTCCAAGTTCAGCTTTGCTCCCTTTGGTAGCTACTCTCCCTTGAACGGTACCACCAACTGGAACGACCAGACCTATGAGCCTCAGGCTCTCTACTTAAAGACCAAGGGTGATTTCGAACTGTTAATTCCTTCTCCCAAAACTTACGGCCGTGTTAACATGGTTGTGAAGGTTGGTAGTGAAATTGCAATCAAGAACTCTGCAAGCAGATATTCCTATCCTATGATTGTTCAGGACGAGTGGACCGAATTCTTAATCGTTCCCAACGAGTTGACCAATCCGGACGGCTGGACCATGAACGGCGGTTACACCCTGTATGCCAAGGCAGACAAGGCAACCAATGGCACCTGGTACAAGATCAAGGATTATGGTTACGAGAACCTGGGTAGCGGATACACCAAGTACGGTCTTACCTTCTATGCGGTAACCGGCCATATTAAGGAAGCAAAGACCATTTCTTTGAGCCAGAGTGTTTCCAATGCATCGATTGCAAACGCCGAAGCGGTTGTTCCTTATCTGGACGAAGACTTCAGCGACATTCCTACCTATCCCAACATGTCCTACGGTTCCGCTTTCTGCGAAGATGGTTATCTGGTAATCCCTGCTACAACCAGTTCTGTCGACTTTACCATAACCGATATGATGATTCCTGTGGGCGGTTATGCAGAATTCAAGGTACAGTATGACGGTATTGTCAAGTACGATTTCTTTGATGGAAGCAACACAGTGTCTGTTGCTCAGCAGAGTGACTACGGAACCATCAGCGGAGGTAATGGCTACTGCGCAAACAGTAACACCTCCTGGAGAACTTGGAGAATCCTGCGGAGCGCAGAGGGCTACAGTATCTATAGCCAAAACGAAGGAGACAAGGGTTGGTTCGCACACAGTGTCAACGTGACAGGTGCGGCAAAAGAAACCACACCTGCCATTAAGTTCAACTTCGGTGTGAGAAACGGAAACGATGATACCACCATTGTTCCCGGTGAGAATAAGCTGGATTATATTAAGGTATATGGTCCTGCATCCGATAGCGCATTGACCCTGATTGATGGTTACACAACCAAGGTTCTGGCAGACGGTGACACCATGACCTATCCTGAGGCAATCCGTGTTACCACCACCGCCGAGACCGGAAAGATTCTGGTGGTTTCCTATCTGGGCAAGACCATCGGTGACATTCAGGTTATCGACATCGAAACCGAAATGACCGACGGAACCAAGACCCTGGATTTGACCACCACAGGTGCTTCCAATATCCGATTCTTCCTGTGGGACGGCTTTGAGAACATCAAGTGTCTCACAGATGATGTTAACCTCTCCCTGTAGGTTGACAAATGTAATTGAAAATATTTCAAAAAAATTACAAAATATTTATTGACAAAGTAATTCCATAGTGATATCATGAGAATAACTATATATCATTAATGTGGGAAATAATTATTTTTTCTATATATAAATACATATCAAAAGGAGTGTTTTCTATGAGAAAAACAAGAATTCTTGCATCTTTGCTTTGCATCATGATGATTGTTTGTGCATTGCCTATGATGCAGGCTTCTGCAGAAGTTGCGACACAGAAAGATCTGGGCGCATCCATTGCAGAGGTTATGAACACCATTGGTAGCACAGACCGTAACGCATGGGCTCGGCCTTTGACCGACGCGGATACCTTTACCTTCGCAAAGTGTAACCTGGATTTCACCGATCCTGCTATCGCACAGGACCCCTATCTGACTGTCCTGAACAATAGTGTAACCTTCGGTGAAAACGGTGCAACTTTCGGCGGCACACAGGGTATTATGAGATACTATCCCGCAGCTGCAAACAAGGTTGAAAATGCTAGTTGGAGCCCTGTTAGTGAGAGTAGCTACTATGCATTCAGCTTCAAGCTGAACGAGGGCGGCACTCTGTCTTCTCGTGCTATTTGTCACAACAACTATACCGAGTCTTTGGTTGATTTGACCACCACCGGCGTTACCATTACCAGCGGTGCAGGCCCCGGTTGTGGTGCCAATGCAACCGAAGATGCGGAGGGCAATCCGTTGTTGACCTATACCACTCCCGATTATGCTCCCGGTACCGAGTGGAATGATGTGTTGATTTACATGACCTCTACCTATAATCCTTATCAGGTATGGATGAAGAAATCATCCGATGATACTTTTGTTAAGATTGGTGAGGCAAGATATCCTGCAAACCCTGCAAATGGTAAGAACCCCTATAACATCGGTTTTGGTAACGACTATACCAGCACCAAAAAGGGTATTACCTTCATCGGAACCGAAGCAAACGTAGGCTATGCGAAGACCTATAAGGGTGTTATTGATAAGCCTTATGCATCTATGGAGGCTGTTTTGGGTGGTCCCGTTGCGTCTACCTATTCTTTCGATTTTGATGAGAACTCCAATTTTGCAAACTCCGCCGGCAGAACCGGTTTTACAGTAACTAATATCACCTCCGATGCAGATGGTATGACCCAGACTGCAGAGGCAGCAAGCTCCGAGTTTAAGTTTGCACCTTTCGGTAGTTATTCTCCCCTGCATGGTGGTACCAACTGGAGCCCCGATGCAGCGGATTATGATCCTCAGGCACTTTACATCAAGGCAAAGGGTAACTTTGTAGCTCTTATTGCAGCGCCGAGAATTCGTGGACGTGTCGAAATGGGGGCGGCGGTAGGTTCGAAACTCGCACCGGCTGCAGATGCTTGTTTTGGACTTGATTACTACTATGTTCAGGATGAATGGACCGAGTACCTGATCGTTCCCAATCAGAGAACAGGAGGTGCCTATAGTGTTGCAACCGGTTACTCCATTTACGTAAAGGATGAGAGTTCTACCAATGGTGAGTGGTGGAAGATTGTTGACCAGAAGTTCAAGAATTCTACTACTAACTATACTTCCTATGGTCTTAGCCTATTAAACATTGCCGGACATATCAAGAACGTTAAGGTTCTTTCCTTGTCCAAGAATGTAGCAGATGCAACCACAATCCCCGCAAATGCAAATTACCCGTATATCAATGAGGATTTTGATGCTGAGACTTCTTATGCGAATGTAACTACACATGGTGTTGTAAAAGAAGCTGGTACTTTGACATTCCCCACTACCAGGGGTTCCATGGACTACATTATCAATGGTCTGGAAATCCCCGTTGGTGGTTATGCAGAATTCA
>JAZRCD010000340.1:0-2989 GCA_045635425.1 Ructibacterium sp.
TTCTCCGGCGGTAACGATACCTCCAACATGCCCTCCGAAACCGTTGCAGCAAGCGACTTAGGCGATGGCATGAACGTTTTGGATCTGCTTCTTCAGGTAAACCTGATTCCCTCCAAGGGTGAAGGCAGACGTCTGATTCAGCAGAACGGACTTTCCATCAATGGCGAGAAAGTAACCGCCGTTGATATGATGGTTACTCCCGACATGTTCCAAGACGGTGAATTGGTTATCAAGAAGGGTAAGAAAACCTTCCTGAAGTTGATTTTGGGTTAAAGATAACAAAAAAGTGCGAACAAAAAGTTCGCACTTTTTTTATTTCATTACTTTTCCGGCAAGGTCTTTCCAAATAAATTTCCCATTTTCCAGTATCATATATCCGTGCCACGAATCCTCTTTTGGAATAGAAACCGATCCGGGGTTCAGGTACCGGACTCCATCCACTTCTTGATCTTTGGGGACATGGGTGTGCCCCGAAAGAACAGTGATTCCCTTACGCAAGGCTGGAAGCTCATGGTGTCCATGGGTGGCATAAATATCTTTCCCCTCCCAATAGATCACGAGCGTATCGCCCAAAATCGGAAATTCCAGCATCATCTGATCAACCTCTGCTTCACAGTTTCCCCGAACTGCCAGAATTTTTTCTTTGATGCTGTTGAGCATTTCTGCTACCTCTTTGGGAGCATATCCCTCCGGCAGGGCATTTCTCGGTCCGTGATAGAGCAAGTCTCCCAAAAGAACAACCTTGTCCGGATTCTCCCTCTCTACCGCTTGTAGTAACTGTCTGCAATAAAAGGCTGACCCGTGTATATCCGATGCAATCAGTAATTTCATTGATTCTATCTCCTCTCTGCAAGCAACTTTTCCGCTCAACCTTATTATAGCACAGTTCTCCGCCCCTTTCAAGGGGAATCTATGCCTCCTCGATGATTCTGCTGAACAAAAAATGAGCACATTCATTCCATGTGCTCATTCTTTCTTTATTAAATTGTTTTTGTTGCCTTTACTGCCTTTCTGATTTCATCTGCCATGACATCCATTTCTTCCCGTGTGGATTCAGAAGAAAGAGACAGATATACCACCTTGGAAAGTTTCTCCAAGGTCTGTGGGCACATCTCCTCATGATAATCGGGAATGATTCCCTGATTGGCCTCCATTTTGAAAGGATCCATCAAAGGATGAAACGCACCTCTTTTTTCCATAATACAATCCCAATGACGATACACATGTTTTCCCGTATTGATCGGTATGGTGCCTCTGCCATACGCTTCCACAAAAGTCTCGGCTTCCTTGGCACTCTCAAACTGAATAGCAATAGTAGTGGCACAATCTCCCTCTTCATCATTCGACGGAATGAAGGTACAATCTTCTGTCAGAGCATCCGTCAGGTACTTCTTATTCTTCCGAAGATCGGATAATATTCCATCCAGACGATCCATTTGAATATTCATTACCGCACCGCAGAGTTCATTGGCACGAAACTCCTGACCGCAGAAGTTTGGAGTGGCGACTCCATCCAACTGATCTCCAAAAAAGGCAACTGCACTGCTATCATGATAAATCAGTGCTCGTTCAAACACTTCCGGCTTATTGGTCAGCAAAGCGCCACCCTCACCGCAACTTACAATCTTGAAGTAGTTAAAACTCAAAGCACCTGCATCTCCGAGCGCCCCCAAACGATTGCCCTTATATCCACCGCCTACCGCCTGACAAGCATCCTCTACCACATAGAGATTATGCTTCTTGGCAATGGCAGAGATGGCATCCATATTACAAGGAAATCCCTGAATATGAACCGGTAAGATTGCTTTGGTTGCAGGCGTAATTTTTCTCTCGATATCCTCAGGAGAGATGGTCAAGGTATCATCAACTTCTGCAAGAATCGGAATGGCACCTGCGGCAACTACCGCAATGGCAGTTGCAATATAGGTGTAAGCAGGTATAATCACCTGATCGCCGGGGCCGATACCCAATGCAACCAGCGATGAAACCAATGCCGCGTGACCGCTGGTCATAAAGATTGCATTGGTTACCTTAAATTTTTCCTTCAGTTTGTCTTCTACTTTTCCGGACTCCTGAACACCACTATTGATTTTAAACAAATCTCGGGCTTCGATTACTTTTTTCAGTTCTTCAATTTCTTCCAATCCAATTCGATACATATCCTTCTCATCCTTTCTGTCATTTTCTAAATAGTTCCGTTATCTCCGTTTCAAATATTCTATGCTTTTTCTCAGGCTATCCAAGGGATTTCCGTCGCATTTGTCCTGTTCCACCACAAAATGCCTTACCCCACACTCCCGTGCCGTTTCTATGATGCCATCCATATACAAATTCCCATGTCCAACCTCGGCAAAGGTATGCCCTTCTTCCAGACGTTTCATATCCTTCAGGTGAAGAATATTTGTTCTGCCTCGGGTCTTTTCCAGAAAGTATCGAACATCTGCACCACCATCTTGAATCCAGTAGGTATCCGGCATAAAGTCCACATTTGCATCAAATCCATCCAAGAATAAATCCATAATGGTCTTTTCTCCATCAACTTGAATAAATTCATGGCCATGGTTATGATAAGAAAACCGAATGCCGCGCTCCCTTGCAAGGGACGCAAAGGAATTCACACGAGCAATCAACTTTTTCGCATCCTCTTCTGTTCTGACCTGAGAACTGATACCAATATCCTCCATGCCATACTGCTCACATAAGGCAAAAAGTTTTTCCGTCTCTGTTTCACAGCATTCCATATCCGTAAGGGCTCCCAATACCGGTAGCTGAATCTCACTACAAATTTGGCAATACCTCTCAATCAAATCTATGCTACCGCAAAGTTGAACCGAGGTATACCCCATATCCTTAATTTCCTCTAATGTCTTTCTTGACTCCTCCTGAGATGTCAATAATTTCATGACAGTATAAAGTTGGAATCCAATCTGTTCCATCCAATATTCCTCCAATCCATTCCGTTGATGCTTTTAGTATACCTTTTTCCCAC
>JAZRCD010000341.1:0-2170 GCA_045635425.1 Ructibacterium sp.
TCTTCTTCTTGGTGTCGGTGATGCGAACCAAAACATCTTTGCTCTCTAACACACCGGTATCACCTACCTGGCCGCCGCTCTCTGCGTAAAAGACAGTTCTCTCAAGAACAACGGTCACCTCGTCACCAACCGTAGCACTATCTGTCAGCGCGCCATCCTTACCAATGGCAAGTACATTGGTGGCAAAACTGCTCTTTTCATAGCCATCAAAACCGATTTTGTTCTGAATCACCGCAAAGATATCCTCTTCCCATGCCGCATCTTCCATATCACCACGAGCGGTTCTGGCACGATTCTTCTGATCCTCCATCCGCTTACGGAAATCTTCTTCATCGACAGACATGCCGTTTTCTTCCACAATCTCGCGGGTCAGGTCAATGGGGAATCCATAGGTATCATAAAGCTTAAACGCCTGCTCACCGGAGAATTCCTTCTTGCCGGCAGCCTTGTTCTCATCCAGATATCCCTTCAGGATTTCCAGACCCTGATCGATGGTTTCTGCAAAACGTTCTTCCTCGGTCTTAATAACCTTTTCGATATAGTCAAAATTCTGTTCCAGTTCCGGATAAGCAGTCTTGCTCTCCTCTGCCACAGTCTTTGCCAATTTATAAAGGAAGGAACCTTCGATGCCTAACAACTTTCCGTGACGTGCCGCTCTTCTCAGGAGACGACGGAGTACATAGCCTCTTCCTTCATTGGAGGGAAGTACGCCATCGGATACCAAAAATACTGTACTGCGGACATGGTCGGTGATAACACGGAGGGAGATATCGGTTTCCTTATCCTTGCCATACTCCACCTTTGCCATACCTGCGGCAGTATCTAAAATCTTACGAATGGTGTCTACCTCAAAGATAGAGGTTACACCCTGCATGATACAAGCAATTCTCTCAAGACCCATACCGGTATCGATGTTGGGATTTTCAAGACGATTGTAATTTCCGTTCTCATCCTTATCAAACTGGGTGAATACCAGATTCCAGAACTCTACAAAACGGTCACATTCACAACCAACCGCACAGTCGGGACTTCCGCAACCGAACGCCTCACCACGGTCAAAATAAATCTCGGAACAAGGTCCGCAAGGGCCAGTACCGATTTCCCAGAAGTTATCCTCCTTACCAAGGTAAACAATACGAGAAGGATCTACCCCTACATTCTTCACCCACAGTTCGGTAGTCTCCTTATCTTCTTCATAAACGCTGACCCAAAGACGATCCTCAGGAATTTCCAGCACCTTAGTAATGAACTCCCATGCCCACATGGTAATCTCTGTCTTAAAGTAATCACCAAAGGAGAAGTTGCCCAGCATTTCAAAGAAGGTACCGTGACGAGCGGTCTTACCTACCGATTCAATATCGGGGGTACGGATACACTTCTGGCAAGTGGTAACCCTCTTCCGAGGAGGGGTCTCCTTCCCTAAGAAGTAAGGCTTTAAGGGAGCCATTCCCGCATTAATCAAAAGTAAGCTGGCATCCCCTTGGGGTACCAACGGAAAAGACGGCAAACGCAAGTGTTCCTTACTCTCAAAGAAGGTAAGAAATTTTTCTCTGATTTCATTCAATCCCAATTTTTCCATGATTATTCCTCATTTCATCTCTATCGGCAGATGTACATAATCTGCCATGTTAATTTTATTCCTTATATTATAGCAAGAAACCCGTCTCCCGTCAAGTATTATCCGCTCTTTTCAAAGCGGTTTTCCTTGACAAACTCATGTCGGCATGATAAAATAGGTAAGAATTTGCGGGTGTGGCGGAATTGGCAGACGCGCCAGATTTAGGTTCTGGTGGCAACCCCGTGCAGGTTCAAGTCCTGTCACCCGCACCAACAAAAAAGTCACTTTTGTCTACCAAGACAAAGGTGACTTTTTTGAATGATGTTTGCCTTCGGCAAATGATGCCGTTTCACTAATGATGTCGTTTCACTAATGATGTCGGCTTCGCCTAATGATGGGTGGCTTCGCCACATTTTACGGCAAACATTACATCATTGCGACCGAAGGGCGCAACATCATTATGCAGAGCATAACATCATATCGCCATTGGCGATACATCATTGAAACATTCCGATTTTTGTGATACAATTGATCTAAAGGAGATGATATGGTGAAAAAAATCTTAAAAATTGTATTTGCGATTGTTTTGTTTTTAATTTCTCTTGTATTTTA
>JAZRCD010000342.1:0-3519 GCA_045635425.1 Ructibacterium sp.
CACCATAAGTATATGTGGTGGGGTTCTCGGTTGTGTAGGTAGATTCAACATCGTTTACATAAGTTATTGAATATGTCTTTCCGGTATAATCTTCCACATATTTTTCAACCCGCAGACCTGTTGTGGGCTTGTAGTTGGCAGGAATACTGCTTACTGCCCTATATATCAATCTGTTGTCGTCATATACATTCCAGAGGGTTACACCTTTGCTGACAAGGGGTGTTTCCTGTCCGAAAACGTGAATGTTGTTTTCAAGTTCAAGGCTGCTGTCTATGATGTAGCCTTCTTTATATTTTGCATAAATTACAATTTCTCTTACAGATTTTGCAGGAAGTTTTTCTATCGGCTTGGTATATTTGGCATCCGAGTAGTAACCCTCGAAAACATATCCGAATTTTTCTTCCGGCTGAGGAAGATCACTATTTACCACAAGGTCTTCTAAAATTACATCATCAAAGAATTTGTTCTTAACTCTGACATCAAATTTACCGGGTGCACCTGTTAATCCGAAGAAACCTACAATGTAACGGTTAAGATAGGTTGAATCGTTCTGGTTTATGCTTCCATCACGATTTATGTCGGCAGCCAAACGGTTGATAATGTTTCTGGGAACGTCAAATGTTTCTCGCATGAGAAGTACGGCATCCCAGCCGTCAATTACACTATTGCTGTCCACGTCGCCTATAGCAGTTTTGTTGAGCTTAACTTTAACAAACATATCGGGAATATCTATTATATTGCCCGCCTTGTCGGTTGCTTCGCCGTTTACGCATTTTATTTTATTCATACCATAAACAGACTCATCGAAAGCTCCTTGTTTTACTTTGAACTTAACTGTTACAAGTGTGCCGCTGCTTGTATTGTTTTCGGTTGCTTCGGTGTCAATCCAAATAAGCGGAACTGTCGGTAATTTGTCAATTCCCTTGGAATCCGAAGTCAGCAAATCCTCTGTTGTATTAAGCAATTTTGCATCAGTTATACTTTCAACTTCAAACAAATCTTTATCGTATTCAAGATATGCACTTAATGCAACAATACCCGGGTTGTTGTTAAGGTTAATTACAACATCAAAAGTACCTCCCGGTGCAGTTTCTACACTGCTTGATGAAAAATGGAGTTTACCTTCCAAGTCTTCGGGAAGTACAGAAATCTGATATGTAGCTCTGTAGCCCTTATATTCAACTACTACATCTATACCTGTTGAGGTTTCAATAAATTTATATTCCCCTACATTAATCGGATTATCGCGTTCCAATTCAGGAATATAAACTGTTAAACCTTCATCAATTGCACTTAAGCTGCTTGTAAGATTGTTGGAATACAAAATCTGTCCCGCAAAGAGAGAGTTATCAAACTTTTCGCCAACTCTGAACTGTGTTTTTCCTTTGTTTGTTATGGCAATATCAGTAACAACAGGTTCTACAACGTCAACTGTAAACTCTACAAGATGCTTTCCGTAAACAACCGTTACAGGAACATCTTCTGCTATTTTGCTGAAATCATATACAAAGTTTACTCTGTCTGTTACATCCTCGTAAGAAACTATATCATCACCATACTTGGCGAAATAAACCTTAAGGTTTTTCATGCTTATAAGTGAGTTCTGATAAGCTGTCACTCCATCGGGTGCATGTACAATAAGCCAAGGCTTAGCTGTGGTCTCAGAATGGATTTTCCATTCCTCGGCATAGCCACCGATACCGCCGGCAATATTTTCCTTATCGCAGTAGTATTTGAATAATTTTTCGTTTGTTAATGCATATTTATCTGAACCGCCAAAGGTATATGCATTAAGGTCACCATAGCCCGAAAGCTGACGGCCTGACATGCTTGCGGACTGAACCTCGTTTTCATAAGAATAGGTTACGACACGCGGATTAGTGTCGCTTACAAAAGAACCGATACATCCGCCTACAAATGCATCCTTATCGCACTTTACAACATTATCGTGAGATATCATGCCGGCGCCACTTGAGGAAGCACCGCATACGGCACCGATATGATACAATCCGTCATCCAGAGCCGCAGATACATCAATGTATGAATTTACCACGGTAATATCGGATACGAAGTTGGTATCCGCTATGCATCCTGCTGCAAGACCCACATAGGTTTCGTGAGGTACATTGTCTATTATAAATGTAGCGTTATCTATGTAGATATTGCTGAGATTTGAGCTGTTTAATGCAGCCACGTTTCTGCCCACTGCAAGTCCAAGATATGCTTTAGCGGTATTTGCCACATTCAGTTTTATTGCAGTCGTGGTCTTTTGGGATTCTCTGCACTCAAAGTTGGAACCTTCAAATCTTATATTATGAAGATTACCCATGTTGTAAAGGATAAAGCCCATATATACTTCGGTTGTACCATTGTATCTCACTACAGGATTAAGGTCATATATTGTGTGTCCGTTACCATCAAAATCACCTGTGAATGGTTCTATTGTTCTATCGCTTGTGTATCCGATACCACCAAAATCGTATTTGAGTTCAATATCTCTCATAAGAATATAATTTCCATCAAGAGGATATTCTGCTGACTTACCGATTTTGTTAAGCTCTGCTTCTGTGTAAATCGGTATACGGTCCGAAGGCGCACTCTCTACCACGCCAAGATTTTCATCGGTTACCATGGCTTCCCTGATAACATCATAATTATCAGCATAGTCTCCGGGGATGCCATAGATAAATTCTTCATATAACTCAAGATATTCACGGTTGGCATTTTCCTGGAAGTAATCTCTTAACTGCTCAACACGCTTTGAATGGTCTGTGCCATAGTCCATTTCAAGGAGTTCCCAGATAGGCATAAGCATAAGATCATCTGTCTTGATCATTGTTGCCTTTGTTGAACCTGTGTTGTCATCCATTGCATACATGGACTGAAGCCAAGCATTAACGGTGTCGTCAGCATCACCTGATATAATCTTATCAAATGATGAATAGAAAGGATCACCACCACGAACACGAGTGCTTGTCTGCTTATTGTTATTTGCAAAGCTTTCTTCGTGCTTTTCGCCACCGGAGGTATTTACTGAAACATTAACTTCGGCAATATCTTTTGCATCTACCTTAACCTCTGCATTTGCGGTGATATCAAATTCGCTCTTCATAGAATTTGATGTATCTGTACCTTCATATGCGGTGTATGCTTCACCACCTGCATCGTACTGAGTAACGATGTGGGTTCCGTATGTTTCAAAAAGATCTTCAGGTCTCATGTTAATAAGGTCACGAGCGAATGTAGGATTGAGGGATACATAATCTCCTGCATCGTTCTTTGCCCATGGATCGTTCATTTCCATATTCAATGAGTACTTATATGCCTTGGCAATAATTTCAAGAATAAGTCTTGAGGTGTTTATCGTACCTGAAGATTCCCATTCTCCTTTAAAGCCGAATTTGGCTTTAATTTCTGCCTTTGCTATAAGACCTTCTTTGGTTACTCCGACTTCTGTTGAAATATCGGTATGTGTGTTGTCCAGATATGATGACATACTTGTAATATATGTCATTTTGG
>JAZRCD010000343.1:0-3699 GCA_045635425.1 Ructibacterium sp.
ACCGCTTGGCCTCCGACTTGGACAGCCTGGTTTCCAAGGATAATATTCAACTGTATCTGGACGGAGAACCTGTTGATTTCCAATATCAGGATGGATTCCTCAACTACCTTATTCCTGTCGAAATCGTTAACACCTACCATCGATTGGTTTTGGTTGTAACAGCAGATAACAATGCAGCATCTGTTGCCGGTTATGACTGGAACAGCCCCTCTCTTTGCATCAACCCCTTCCCTGACACCAACGAGCATTGGGCAAGGGATATCATCAGTTACATGGCAGAACACAAGGTGGTAACCGGAAGTAGTGAAGATGGTAGTTTGGATGATGTGGTATTTTATCCCAACAACAATATGACCCGTACGGAATTTGCCATCATGCTTTGCAACTATCTGAAATTAGATCCTTCCCAATATCAGGAAGTGGAGTTACCCTTTACCGATGTTGCCGACATCCCATGGTGGGCAATGAATCGTGTCAAAGCCGTTTATGCAAAAGGATTGATGAAAGGACAGTTAACCGACTACGGCGTAGAATTCAAGCCTAACGATAATATCAAGCGAATGGAATACGCCATTTCCATTCAGCGTCTTCTCCCCATCGGCCTTGCAGGAGCGCCTATTACCGCTGTGGATGCAGACGACATTCCATTCTGGGCAAAGGAAAGTATGAAGGTTGCCACCGCACATGGCATTTTATCCGGCTATCCCGACGGCACCTTAAAACCTTCCCAAAGCGTTACCCGTGCGGAAGCAGTAAAAATTCTTCACACCGTCTTTGGTGTAGGGAAGTAAAAAAAGAAGATTCCCGTACGGGAATCTTCTTTTTTTATTCTTGCGGTCCTGAATACTCTGAATTATCAAATGCCAGAATCAACATAAAAACAGGACTCAACAGAAGCAATCCTACCGCGAACCAACCACCATGCCCAAACGCCTTGGACAATTTCAGGTAACAGTTCACCTCAATGATAACCGCCAAAATACCAATAATAAAACTAATAATTGCACCAACCACCGGAATCCGTGAAAGAAGCGATGTAATCACCGCCGCTCCCATCAAGATCCAGAACGGCTTAGTTTCCCATGCAATTTTATAGAGAACGTAGTCAGAATAAACAGGAATAATCGCTTTCCATCCCCGCTCTCCCGCTTTTTCAAATATCTTCCAGTATGCAACAATTTGCACTACCAAAAGCAGAAGAATCACTCCGACATAGTACAAGGCTGCAACTCCGGCCATCATGGGAATCCCTTGATTTACTTGATACATATGTTACCTCCTACGCCTCGGTTAATTCGGAAGTACAGTTGGGGCAACGCTTTGCTTCGATGGCAATTTCACTGCAACAGAAGGGACACTTCTTGGTGGTGGGTTCTTCCACAATCTCTTCCTCCGGCTTCTTTGCCAAAGAGGTCAGACGGTTGATGCCTTTAATCAGCAGGAAGATGATGAACGCCATAATGATGAAATCAATGATAGCAGTAATGAACGCACCATACTTTACCACCAGACCGGGATCGGTTTCATCTACCGCTTCACGGATGACCCATACCATGTCGGAGAAATCTTTGCTGCCAAAGATTCCAAGCAGGGGGGTGATGATGTCACCAACTAAGGAGGTAACGATCTTCTGGAACGCACCACCGATGATAACACCGACTGCCAGATCCATCACGTTGCCGCGAGAGATAAACGCCTTGAACTCTTCAAAGAACTTTTTCATTTTCTTTTCCTCATTTCTTTTATATATTAATTTTATTTATTTTTCTAAACAAGTGTAAATCACGTTCCGCACTCTGGGTTGGTAATATTCCTCCCGAGGGTTCAGACTATGCTTGGTATAAACCGCTGCCATATTGATATCGGGGTCAATATAGACAGAAGTTCCTGCCGCACCACCCCAACCAAACTCGGAGGTTTTTCCGGTAAATCCTGCCGCCGCCCGATCAATCAAGGTGCGAACACCTAAGCCATATCCATACCCCGAGAACCGTCCGTGATCAAACTCACCCCGCCTTTGTTCTTCGTTCAGGGTATTGGTTCGAAGCAATTCCACCGTACCGGGGGAAAGAATTCGGTTTCCGTTCAGTCCCAACCCGCCATTGGCAAGTGCCGCCGCCAGTTTGATATAGTCAGGTCCGGTGGAAATCAAACCACCGCCGCCACTGTCGTATTCCGGTCCCAAGGCAACATAGGTAATACCCAAACCAAGCTTTTTAAAGTATCCGTTTTTGGATTTACCGTGCAGTTGTGCCTCTACATAGTCCAACTTCTCATCTTCTCCATAGGGAACAAATTCATACTGGCTCGCCATTTTGGAAAGCACCTCAGGGGTTGCATGGAACATGGTGTCCTTCATATCCAACGGATCAAAGAGGTTTTCTTTCAGGTAATCACGGAACTTCTTTCCCGTTACCACCTCAATAAGTCCTCCCATAATTTCGTGGCAAACACCATACAAAAATCTGGTTCCCGGCTCAAAATGCAAAGGCTTTTCTGCCATACAACGAGCCACAACCGCCGTGTCCATCCGACCATTGGTAAGAACTGATGCTTTTTGGAAGGGTTCGGTGGTCATAGCATAGTCAAATCCCGCGGTCATATTGAAAAGATGCTGAATCAGGATAGGCTTTTCCGCCTTGACCAGACTACCGTCTGCCTGCTTGACATACATTTCCTTGAATTCGGGCATGTAATCGGATAAGGGATCGGTCAGGAGCATCTTTCCCTGCTCTAAAAGTTGCAATGCCGCAGTCACGGTGGCAATCTTGGTGCAGGAGTAAATGTTAAAATACTCTTCACCCGTCATAGGGGTTTGACTCTCTATGTCTGCATAGCCGCAGGCATATTCATACACCTTTTTTCCGTCCTGATATACAATAATTCCGTTTCCCGGCGCATAATCCTCTGCCACAAAATGATCCATCAGATTTTTCAGTTTATCAAAATTCATGGAAAATCCCTCCTTATGCTATTCCCCAAGGCAGGTGTAAATCACGTTCCGTACTCTGGGTTGGTAATACTCCTCCCGAGGGTTCAGGCTATGTTTGGTATAAACCGCCGCCATATTGATATCGGGGTCAATGTAGACAGAAGTTCCTGCCGCGCCACCCCAACCGAATTCACCCAGGTTTCCGGTGGTTCCCGACTTGGCTTTGTCAATCAAGGTACGAACCCCCAAGCCATAACCATAGCCGGCAAGTTGTGCCCAATCAAATGTTTTCCGTTGTTCCTCACTTAAGGTGTTGGTTCGAAGCAGTTCCACCGTACCGGGAGAGAGAATCCGATTTCCGGTAAGACCCATACCCCAATTGGCAAGCGCCGCCGCCAACTTGATATAGTCTCCTGCGGTGGTGATGATTCCCGCTCCGCCACTATCGTATTCGGGGCCTAAGATATCATAAGCTTCGTGACCTCGCTTTTCAAAATATCCATCCTTGGAGCTTCCGAACTTCTGCGCTTCCACATAGTCCATATTCTTCTCCCCGTCGGTGGGAACGAACCGATACTGTGTTGCCATATTGGCAATCACTTGAGGCGTATAATGATAGGTACTCTCCTTCATATCCAAGGGGTCAAAAAGGTTTTCCTGCACATAGTCACGGAACTTCTTTCCGCTGACAATTTCAATAAGTCCTCCTAAAATCTCATGGCAGACACTATACTGAAAACGGGTTCCCGGTTCAAAATGCAAAGGCT
>JAZRCD010000344.1:0-2623 GCA_045635425.1 Ructibacterium sp.
ATCGTTGGTATCTGCTCTGTAGTACCTGCTGAGATGGAGTGGTTCCAGAAGAACTTCCCTGAGATTAAGTATGCAGTTTCCGACTATAAGGAACTGCTGGATAAGGAGGATATTGACGCAATCTATTGCGCTGTTCCTCACAACCTCCACGAGCAGTTCTATATTGACATCATCAAAAGCGGCAAGGCGCTTTTGGGCGAGAAACCTTTCGGTATCGACAAGGCGGCAAACGAAAATATTATGAAAGCCATCGAGGAAAACCCCGACACCTTTGTAAGATGTTGCGGAGAGTTCCCTTACTATCCTGCGATGCAGACCATGATTCAGTGGTTCAAAGAGGGTAAGTTCGGTAAGATTCTGGAAATCCATTGCGGATTCAATCACTGCAGTGATATGGACACCGAAAAGCCCATCAACTGGAAGAGAATGGTGAAATTCAACGGTGAGTACGGATGTCTGGGTGATTTGGGTATCCATACCCAGCATGTTCCCTTCCGTCTGGGATTCAAGCCTAAGACGGTACGGGCGCATTTTAGCAACATTGTAAAAGAGCGTCCCGATGGTAAGGGCGGCATGGCAGTTTGTGATACCTTTGATAACTGTACCATTTTTGCTACCACCCTGAACGCAGACGGTGACGAGATTCCCATGACCTTTGAAACCAAGCGGATGAGCCCCGGCTCCACCAACCGTTGGTTCTTTGAGATTTATGGTATGGATTGCAGTGCCAAGTTCACCAGTGACGACGCCAACGCTTTCTACTACACCTCTTCTTGGGGTAAGGAACAGTCCTGGAACCGAATCATTATTGGCTACAAGCCCATGATTCCCACCATTACAGGACCTATCTTTGAGTTTGGCTTCACCGATGCCATTCAGCAACAGATTGCGGCGTTCATCTTAGAGTACATGGGCGAGGAGGTTCCCTTCGGTCTCTTCACACCTGAGGAAACTGTTCTGTCCCATACCATGGCAACGGCGGCATTGAAGTCCTTCTACAACAAGACGGTAGAAATCATCGACTAAACGAATTGGAGGAAAATCTATGAATAACAAAATTGCATTTGTTTGTTTTGGCGAAGTAAACACTCCCATTGATCGACTGAACATGAAGCACGATGAGGGCTTGGAGGTCATCAAGTCTTTGGGTTACGATGTTATCGACGGCGGCTTGGTTATTGATGATCCTGAGTATAAGACTGCAGACAGCGCCATCGAAAAGTTGGTGGACAAGGAATTCTCTGCCTTGGTTGTTTGTGTGGCAGGTTGGATTCCCACCCATGCAGTGGTTCGGGTAACCGATAAGTTCCGTCATATTCCCATGCTTCTTTGGGGTCTTTGCGGATGGAAAGAGAACGGCAGAATCATCACCACTGCAGAGCAGGCAGGCACCACCGCCATTCGTCCTGCATTTGAGGCGCTGGGTTATACCTTCAAGTATGTGTATAACGTTATCGGCAAGGACTATCCCTTGGGTAAGATCAAGGCATTCTTGACCGCCGCTTGTGCAAGAGAGGAACTCCGTCAGGCTCGGGTTGGTACCATGGGCTATCGTGATATGCTTCTTTACGGAACCCAGTTTGAAGGTAACAGCATGAGAGGTCAGATTGGCGTTGAGGTAGAACCTTTTGAGATGCTGGAGATGGTTCAGAACCTGGAGAAGTTGGATGCCAAAGAGGTTGCCGACGGGGTTGCCTTTGTAAAAGAGAACTGGAAGTTCGAAAAAGAGTGTGAAGATTCCGTTATTGAAAGCGGTGTGAAGTATGCCCTTGCCATTGCCATGAAGATCAAGGAGCGTGGCTGGGAAGCCATCACCCTTTTGGACGTGGACGGCATGAAGAAGTTGTTGGGCTTCCCCCCTGCGATGGTATTTATGTTGTTGGAGCATTACTGCAACGTGCTTACCGTTCCCGAAAACGATATTATGGGTGCAGTAACCCAGCTTGTCATGAAATACCTGTCCGGTCAGACCGTACCTTATCTGGAGTATTACGAATTTTTCGAAGAGAGTATGTTAATCGGTGTGCCTGACTTTGTTCCCAAGGCGGCAACCAAGGGTGATGTTACCGTTCTGCCTGCGGCATTCGGTCTCTTGAATTCTTCTCTTCTGAACGTATCCAAGGTAAAGACAGGCTATGTAACCTGTGCAAGACTTTACTACTTAAACGGTGAATACAAGATGCACGTTTATACGGCAGAAGCCAAGGAGCCTCCTGCTTGGAACGAGTATGGTTGGGACGATCCTGCTCCCCAGCTCCCCAGTCTGGAAGTGTTCCCTGACAGCTGTACTGTTGAAGAGTTCGCACAGAACGTGGCAGGTCAGCACGTGATTGTAGCCTATGGCGACTTTACAGAAGAAATCAAGGATTTCTGTAAGATGATGAACATCCAACTGGTAATGTAGTTTCGGGGTGAAGGTTATGTATCTTGGAATTGATTTGGGCAGTACCAACATCAAGGCTGCCCTTTACGACAAAAACCTGAACCTGATAGATCGTCGGAGTGTTCCGGTGGAATATATTCGGGATCACGGCTTTGTGGAGTTTCGGGCAGAGGAATACTGCAAGAACCTTCTTGGTTTGTTATCTCCCATATTGAAAGAGAACAGGGTAACAAGTCGGAT
>JAZRCD010000345.1:0-2714 GCA_045635425.1 Ructibacterium sp.
AGGTACCGCCATCCTTCAGATCCTGTACCATGTTGTACTTGTTCAGGTATGCAGGGTTGTGGCAAGCAACAAAGTTTGCCTTGGAAATCAGGTAGGTGGACTTGATGGGATCCTTACCAAAACGCAGGTGAGAAATGGTCACACCACCGGACTTCTTGGAGTCATAATCAAAGTATGCCTGTGCATACAGGTCGGTGTTGTCACCGATAATCTTGATAGCATCCTTGTTTGCACCAACGGTACCGTCGGAACCGAAGCCCCAGAACTTACAACGAGTAGCACCTGCGGGAGCCGCATTGATTCTCTCGCCCAGTTCCAGAGAAAGACCGGTTACGTCGTCGCAGATACCAATGGTGAAACCATTCTTGGGTTCTGCTGCATCCAGGTTGTTGAATACTGCAACCAACTGAGTGGGGGTAGTATCCTTAGAGCCCAGACCGAAACGTCCGCCGATGATCATGGGAGCCTTGTCGCAATCCTTGTACAGGTTGCAAACGTCTAAGTAGAGAGGTTCGCCCAGAGAACCGGGTTCCTTGGTTCTGTCGAGAACTGCAATCTTTTCAACAGTCTTGGGCATAACATCGAAGAAGTACTTCGCAGAGAAAGGTCTGTACAGGTGAACTTCCAGAACACCAACCTTCTCGCCCTTAGCATTTAAGTAATCAACGGTTTCTTCCAATGCCTGGCATACGCTACCCATAGCAACGATAACCTTCTTCGCATCAGGTGCACCATAGTAGTTGAAAGGCTTGTACTCACGACCGGTAATCTTAGAGATTTCCTTCATGTAGTCAGCTACGATATCAGGAACTGCATCGTAGAACTTGTTACAAGCTTCTCTACCCTGGAAGTAGATATCACCATTCTGAGCGGTACCGCGCAGTACGGGATGTTCAGGATTCAGGGCACGATCTCTGAACTCCTTCAGAGCGTCCTGATCAACCAGACCCTTCAGGTCTTCGTAATCCATAACTTCGATCTTCTGGATTTCGTGAGAGGTACGGAAACCATCAAAGAAGTGCAGGAAAGGAACACGGCTCTTCAAAGATGCCAGATGAGCAACGCCACCTAAGTCCATAGTTTCCTGTACGGAACCGGATGCCAACAGAGCAAAACCGGTCTGACGGCAAGCCATAACGTCCTGATGGTCACCGAAGATGTTCAATGCGTGAGCAGCAATTGCTCTTGCACTTACGTGGAATACGGTGGGCAGAAGCTCACCTGCGATTTTGTACATGTTGGGGATCATCAGAAGAAGACCCTGAGATGCAGTAAAGGTGGTGGTCATTGCACCTGCCTGCAGAGAACCGTGTACAGCACCTGCTGCGCCGGCCTCGGACTGCATTTCTACAACTTCTACGGTTTGGCCATAAATGTTCTTCAGGCCTTTTGCACTCCATTCGTCAACGTACTCTGCCATTGTGGAAGAGGGAGTGATGGGGTAAATGGCTGCAACTTCAGTAAACGCATAGGCGCAATGTGCGGCAGCGCAGTTACCATCCATGGTCTTAAATTTCTTTGCCATGATTTTTTTGCCTCCTTGGTATATGATAAAGTTTATTCTTTTTCACAACTTTTATGGTGTCACAACACACCACCTGACAGTATATCACACTACAACAAGAATTTCAAATACTTTTTTCAAAAAAAAGCAAGAATTTTGAAGATTTTTTTTAATTTTTTCGTGCATTATGGTAAAAACCCCTTCCTCTGCACCATATTTCCTTCTCCTTTTTCTTTTTGGTTAAAAAACTGTATCTTCTGTTTACTAATTAGTAAAACTATGATATACTCAAACTATATGATCAAAAACGAGGTGTTTTTTATGTGGTGGAAAGAACTGAGGCGGTATCTTGGCATCTTCCTTTTGGGCGCTGTCCTGATTGCCGTTTACAAAACTTTTGATAATTTCGGAGCAATCCTATCCTTTGGAAAAAAACTTTGGAATCTTTTGACTCCGTTCATCATCGGCGGTTGTATCGCATATGTGCTCCATCTTCCCAGTCGAAAGATAGAGGCACTCTGCCAGAAGACCAAATCACCCTTTCTCAACAAACACCGCCGTCCCATTGCCGTAATCGCCATCTATCTCATATTCTTTGCGGCGATTACCTTGTTGCTGTTCTCGGTGGTTCCTGCCCTTACCAAAAGTGTTTCTGACTTTATCTCTCAGCTTCCCTCATTGCTGAACAACTTCTTTGCTTGGTTGAATTCTTTGGGTATATACGGACTGAGCAGCGAAAGCGTCATGAAATTCCTGAACGAACACATTTTCTCTTTGGACAAGTTAATTGGAAACTTCACTCCCGACAACATGAATCGCTATGCAAAGGGTGTTATCAGTATCGGAACTGCCTTCTTCGACACCTTCATGGGAATTATCATTTCGATTTATTTGTTGTTTGACCGCAGTAATTTGAAAAAGGGGTTTATGCGCATTTGCCACCTTCTCTTCCCTGAGAAATTCCGCAGTAAGGTGGGCAAGTACGGCGTGCAGGTTGATGATTTCATCAATGCATATCTTTACTGCCAATTGCTGGATGCATTGATCATCTTTGTCCTCTCTTTTATCATCCTCTCTCTTCTTGGGACAAAATACGCACTTCTTCTGGCTGTCATCATGGGAACCTTCAACTTGATTCCTTACTTCGGCGCCATCTTCGCAACCATCCTTGTTGCGACGGTTACCGCCTTTACCAAAAACTTCACCGCAG
>JAZRCD010000346.1:0-4887 GCA_045635425.1 Ructibacterium sp.
GAACGACAGCAAGGAGGAATTTTTATGAAACAAACAAAGAAACTGAACACAAAAACCATGGTTATGGGTGCGCTTTTGACTGCACTGGTTATTTTGCTGGAAGTGGTTAGCGCCTCCATGGGAAAGGCAGGAATGTTCCGCTTTACCTTTGCTTTGGTTCCCATTGCCATTGGTGCGGCTACCTGCGGTATCGGTATTAGTGCGTGGCTTGGCTTGGTGTTTGGATTAACGGTGCTTTTGACGGGAGATGCGGCAGCATTCCTTGCGGTCAATCCCGTGGGAACGGTTATTACCGTACTGGTAAAGGGTATTGTCTGCGGTGTGGTTTCGGCATGGGTGTACCAACTACTGGCAAAGAAGAATAATACTTTGGCAATCGTGGCATCTGCATTGGTATGTCCTTTTGTGAATACGGGTGTCTTTTTGGTGGGATGCTTGTTATTCTTTATGACAACCATTACAGAGTGGGCAACCATGGCGGGCCTTGGCGGAAATGTAGGACAGTATATGATTCTTGGCTTGGTGGGAATTAACTTTCTGTTCGAGTTGGTTTCGACGATTGTGTTGACTCCCGTTGTGGTTCGGATTCTGAACATCCGTAAGAAATCATAGGTAAACAGAGCATAAAACATGTCTTTTGGGCAGGAATGCTGTGATAAAAGGAATATGGTAAAATCATAACGATGGATGCCATAGAAGGAGGAGAATGTATGAGATTTTGTAGGAATTGTGGTTCCCAGATTGTAGAAGGAGCGGAATTTTGTCGGGTATGCGGAACAAAGGTGGATATTACACCCAATGGCGAATACCAACAACAGGGGTACCAACAGCAGGGTTATCAGCAACAGGGGTATCAGGATAATGGATATCAGACACAACAAGCATACCGGAATGTAGGGTATCAAACCCAACAAGAGTCGCCTCAAGGAACAGACCATTATCCCTATGCAGGAGAGTATCAGTCTCCCGCAATGCCGAAACAAACTCAAAAGAGTAATGCAGGCTTGATTATTGGCGTTGCGGCAGTGATTGTCTTTGTGGTAGTGATGCTTGCGGTGGCTTTCGGAATGTTTTCTTCCAATAACAATGATGGAGTAGCATCATCCGATTCAGTGACATCCCGGCAACAAGGTCAGGCGGAGAGTCAGGAAAATGATCCGGTGGTTGAAGAAGAACCTGTTGAAGCGGAAGAAGAAAGCCAAACGTATGTAAAGGGCACCTTTACCGACTCTACCTATGAAAGTAAGTTCATTGGTGTTCGCTATACAACTCCCCACGGATGGGTAAATGGAAGTGAATCTGATCTTGCGACCATGCCCCAGGACGATGTTACCATGTGGGAACTGCAGACAAGATCAACCATTGACGGAAGCAATGTGCTCATTGCCGTGGAGAAACTTCCAAGTGAATATATTACCATGAACATATACGTCAATTCCTTAAAGAGTGGTTTGAAGAATGAGATGGATATTGCTGACAGTGATATCAAGACAGGTGGTACAGGTACCATTGCAGGAAAGTCCTATGATACCCTTTCTTATACCAGCACAAGCGAAGGGGTGACCTATACACAGACGTTCTATCTGAGGAAGGTGGGAGGATACATGGTGGCATTCACCGTAACTACTCCCGATGGGAATGAACAGGAAATCCTGAAGAACTTTGTGAAGTATTAAAAAGGATTGTTACATAGCATAAAAGGAATAAGCCGTATTTCTCTTTTGAGAAATACGGCTTTTGTCATGCTAATAAAATTTGCAGAGAAAAAATAGTTGATAAAATAAAAAAGATGTGGTAAAATAAATCTGCCAAACAAATTTGAATAAACAGAAATAGGGGTATTTTTGTCTTTTAGGGATAGAATACTCTAGTTTTGGTTACTATGTTTTAAGAATTTGATAAAAATGCAAATTCCGCAAGACATGGTGACTACAATATCCCATTCTGTTTAAATTTGTTTGGCGACAATTGGAGTTTGCGTTTTTTGTGCGTCGACTCCGGTTGGCGCACTTTTTATTTTACGGAGGGATAAACATGAAAAGAAGAGTATGGTCGATGGTTGTTGTGGTGGCAATGTTGCTGATGTTGTGGTCAGGGGTAGTTTTCACAAATCAAACGGTGTGGGGAAGTACGATGCATGCGTTGGATGGTAGAACATTAGAGGTAAACGACTATGAAATTGAGGCGTATCGTCAGGTGGGATGGTATTACGGCAAGCCGGTTACCATGTATGCTTTAGATGGAAGAACTTTAACCATTGGCGAAAACGATGTAGAAATGTATCGTCAGGTGGGATGGTATTACGGCAAACCGGTTACTATGCATGCTTTGGATGGAAGAACGCTGACCATTGGTGAAAACGATGTCGAGATGTATCGTCAGGTGGGATGGTATTACGGCAAGCCGGTTACTATGTATGCTTTGGATGGAAGAACACTGACCATTGGTGAAAACGATGTCGAGATGTACCGTCAGGTGGGATGGTACTATGGCAAGCCGGTTACTATGTATGCCCCGGATGGGAGAACACTGCTGATTGGTGCCAATGATGTGGAGATGTACCGTCAGGTGGGATGGTATGAAACGGAAGTGAAAGCCCAAACGACGAACAAACCAACGGTTAACAACTCATCGTATTCATCTAATTCCGGAGCAGATGGATACTATTACAGGACACCAACCGGGAAAAAATATCATTTAGACTCCAATTGTGGAGGAAAGAATAGCTATAGAACAACGAATATTTCAGGACTTTCTCCTTGTAAGAAGTGTGCTATGTAACATGATATAAAAACAAAAACCCCGACCGAATGGTCGGGGTTTGTTTTGTCCATATATCAATCGTACGAGATAACAATATTCTGGGTAAAACAACAATTGTTCGACTTTGAAACTGATATGGCGTAGGTGATATTGGGAACCGGGCAGAACGCAATTAGATAGCGCGAACGTCAACTGCACGCAGCTTGCTTGCATCCTTGGGATCGGGCTCGGTGCTGTAGGTTACCTTCTGACCTTCTTCCAAGGTCTTGAAACCGTCAGCGATGATAGCGGAGAAATGAACGAAAACATCGTCGCCGCCGTTGTCATCGGAAATGAAGCCGAAACCCTTTGCCGGGTTAAACCATTTAACTGTACCCTGATTCATGTTGTGGTACCTCCAAAATGTAAATATTTGTATTCCATACGAAACTGTCATTGAAAGGTGCATTTAAAAAATGCCCCACATTTTCGTAAACCATGAACCACGACTTACAGAAATGTGAGTACAATGTGTTACCTTGGATACAAAAACAGTATAGCATGAAGCCATGGAAAATGCAAGAGAAATTTCAAAAAAATGAAAAAAACTTTTCGACATTTTCGGTGAAAAACAGGCGCAAAACGGCGAAAAAACAAGAAAAAGGTAAGATGTGGCAAGGGGGAGGGGGTTCCTTGCTTCAGAAGAGTGCGGTTGACAAACAGAGCAATATTTAGTAGAATGTAAAAAAATGTGAAAGGAGGCGGTACCATGCTGAAAGCAGAGGATAAAAAACGACTTTTGGTGTGGGTGTCGGCTCTTTTTTTGTCTCTGGTATGTGTGACCATCTTTATCCTGATTCTTTGCGGAGCATTCAGTAACGGAGGCGGTGGGGTTGTCTCGGCACAATCCATCCTTCGGATGCAAGCGGTGGTGGAAAAGATACCCATGGAGGTTTACGGTAAGAACCTTTGGGGTAACGATACAAGCGTATCGGCGCTCTATGACGGGGATGAAACAACCAAGGGCGGTAACGAATCAGAATCCGTGGGGGCCACCATTGATTTGGGATCTATGCATCGCATGGCAGGTGTTCGGTTTTTGCCGAGTGCCAACGGAGAGGAGTTTGCCAATCGTTGTATCGGAACACGATTTTTGGTTGCCAAAAGTGACGGTGTCTTTCGTCAGGTTGCCATGGTAGAGGCAAAGGATGGCGGAGATTATACGGCAGAATGGAAAGAGATTTTGTTTGACAGCGCAGGAGAATATCGGTTTCTTCGGGTGGAAATCCCTGCAGGGGGTTATTTCGGCGAGATTGAGTGGTTGGAGTATAGCCAATGGAGTTATCAACCCAATCAGGTGTCCGGAAAGCAAGATTTGTCTATGGAATTTCAGGTTAACGAGGTGCAGAAGGATATCGAAGCGGTTATTTTGACAGCGGTGTATGATCCGTCAGGAAATATCACTAACCTGATTAAGACAGAGGAAAGTTTCTCTAAGGCTGAGAATAAGAGAGTTCGTCTTTTGGTTCCCGGTGTAACGGGACAGAATGAGGAGAAGTATCGGATTATGGTTTGGGATAAGAACGGAACACCGGCCATTCCCAGTCCTTTGCAGTACCACAATAATGATTGTGCACCCAACCTGACTCTTTCAAATATCTTCTCGGATAATATGTTGTTCCAGGCGGATAAGCCTTTGACCATTTGGGGAAAAGGTCCTGCGGGCCAGACGGTAACGGTTACGCTGACAGACAGAAAAGGTACCGTTACCAAAAAACAAACCACCATTAAAAACGATTTCACATGGGAAGTCGTGATGGGTAGTTTCCCCGCAGGGGGAGAGTACCGCATGGCAATCACTTGCGGAAGAGAAAAGAAAGAGTACAAAAATATTACCTTTGGTGATGTTTGGTTGTGCGTAGGTCAGTCTAATATGGACTACTTTATGCTGGGCGGTAAGGACACCGAGGCGTACCTTGCCACCAAGGAAGGCAAGAAGGAAGCAAACAACCCCAATATTCGGCTTTTGAACCTATGGAATAAGGGTGTCGGCGGAAGCGGTGCGGTGGTGGAAAATCTTCCTGTTTCCTATGATGAAAAAGCATGGGTTCCCATGACTTTGGATGTTGCTAACTATTGTTCTGC